>JBDLTY010000046.1:0-12230 GCA_039805585.1 Actinomycetota bacterium
CAGGCAAAATCAATTTTGATGATCTCATGTATAGTGAGAAATATTCTGCTTGGGGTGCATACGCCCAAAGCAAACTCGCTAATTTGCTTTTCGCATTTGAACTGCAACGATTACTCATCAAACATAAGTCAAAGGTGTTGTCAGTCGCCGCTCACCCAGGATACTCTGCTACAAATCTTTCCTTAAGTGTGATGCCGAGCGTCAAAGGATTTTTCCGTCAACAATTTCGAAAGATTGAACAAGCTATTGCTCAACCAGCATCAATGGGTGCTCTACCTCAACTATATGCAGCAGTTGCTGATGAAGTCGTCGGTGCTGGGTATTACGGTCCGGACGGACTTGGGGAATGGAGCGGCCATCCAAAAGCCGTTACACCAATTGCTGCCGCAAGAGATCAAGAACTTGCCCAACGACTATGGCTTGTAAGTGAAGTCCTCACCCAGCAACGATTCTCACTTTGAACAGCTCACTGGACCATCAGGTAGTTTGCCAGTGAGCAAGTAGTTCTCAGCTAAATCATCCAAACACTTGATGTCCCCAAACAAGACTGCGTGCCCTGTTCCTTCATACGTTATCAAGTCAGACTTTAACGATGCTGCAACCTGCTTTGACCACGTGTAAGGGGTGACGTTGTCACCCTTTGAGCCGACAATGAACACCTTTTTGCCCGAAGTATTTTCAAGGGCAGGTTCACTAGATGGCGGATCTGGAATATTTTCATCCTCATAGGCCCGCCAGGTCCAGAAACATCCAGGTTCAGGCTCGGGAGTTGGTTCAAAATCGTAAACATCAAGAAATCGATTCTCAAATTTATCAATTTTGGAGAGCTGTTTCTCTTCTTTTTCAATTTCACTTTGAGTTCTTGTATCACGCTCATCGCGATCGAGGCAATTGACTAAATTGAGTATGTCATAAGAGTTATCACGTGATAGGTCGGTCATGTCGTACCCATCCATGATTAAACCAGCAGATTCAAATCCCCATGGATCGTTCTTCAAGACAAGATCTCGATAAATCATTTTGAATGTTGGGTAAGCGTCATCTAGCGGGAAATACGTTAAGTAGACAATAGCGCGAATAACCAGATACGGTGAAGTTCCGTTACCACGCTCAAAGAATCCATCCTCGACTTGCGTTGCTATATATCCCTGCATCTTGCCTTTGAGCATCAAGTCGCGCGCCTTGATGAGGTTATTCTCTATTTGCGCTCGACTTGACCCTGGACACTTTGGATCTTTCGCACACTTATCAAATAATCGATTTCGTGCTTCCAACAATGACTTCGCGGATTCAATTTCTTCTTGAATACTCTCAGTGTTGGCAGTAACAGGGCTATCGAGAATCATCCGACCTACATGTTTAGGGAAAAGGGCAATATATCGCGCAGCAAGGGTTGTTCCGTATGAGTGTCCAATGAAGTTCAGTGGATCATCTCCCGAAATCACTTGTCTCATGATGTCGATGTCGCGCACGGTGTTGTCAGTTGTCATACCCCACCAATGCGGATTATTTTCTAGGCAATCTTCATAGTATTCTTTGCTTGCTTTTCGATCTTCATCTACTTGTGATTGGTTCTTGTGATCAAAGTAATATTCAAAATATGAACGCAGATCCAAGTCATCATCGCATTTCACAGGCGTGGATGCACCAACTCCGCGTGGATCGAACCCAATGATGTCATATGCATCGCGAATTGATTTTGGGTACGCCACGCTTTGGATATAAGAAATACCGGATTGGCCAGGTCCACCTGGATTAGAGAAAAGTGCACCTTGGCGCTGTGTGTCTTTCGCAGGGTCGAGCATCAATTGGAGAGTGATGTCTTCAGAGTTGAGAGATTCATCGTACGAGATTGGAACTTTGATTGTCGCGCACTTGACATCGGTGGTTTTGAAATTTGGGTCAAAGTATTCAGAATCTTCGAAGAGTTCTGCATCGCAACTACCCCAAGAGATTTCCTGCTGGCGATATTCATCAAGCCAATCTGCATACGAAGGGCTACCGCACGCACTTAGTGTGAGCATAAGCAAAACGACAACTGAACCAAATTTCCTCATTATTCCCCCATTTTGTAACTGCAACATGTGCCTACCCTAATCTTTTTGGATGACAAACATTGCATCCTCTTTCTTAACAAGCATTCGTATCCAGCCAAGTTGCGCATCGTGATGCTTTTCCACTCGAAGTTGCGCGCTATTCAGACCCTTGATGAAGCCTTGCACTTGCTCTTTGGAATACATCATGACCAGAGGAGCGCCAATATTGTTCCAATACCCAAAGAGGCTAATTCTCTCTTTGGAAATTGATGTCAGTAGTTTCTTGACATAAAACAAGATTTTCATTGCCCACTGTGGCTTGAAAACTGGCTCAAGGACCACAAGCAATCCACCAGGTTTCACTAGGGACAACGCATTGATAAGGCCCTCTCGGGCGTGGATTGAAGAGTGAGCAGGGTTCTTACCAACAAGATGGTGTAACACCGCAGCAAGTAGTACGACATCAAATTGGTTTTCAAAATCTGCGACATCTTCCTTGCTCAGGATTGATAATTGTTTGACCTCAATATTGCTAAATCGTTCAGACACTTTTTGAAGGGACTTCTCACTGACATCAAATGCAACTCTTCGTTCAATATGAAGCCGGTCTGCGAGTTTTTGAACGTTTGATCCAGTGCCACTACCAACATCACAAATAGATGAAATCGGTGATGAAGTGACTTCACTAATGGCGCGAGCCACTCCTTTAATGCGTTTTGACGAGTACTCGTGTAGGTGGGCATTGAAATACTCTTGATTGTGCTGCTCATCCCTGTCCACCTGCGAAGGCTATGGGTATAGCCAATGATTCTGGGTCAAGTAGTCGAGTTGACCTCTATCGTGTAAGGTTTACCTTACCTAATCTTGAAAGGATTACCGTGAAGAAACTCTTGACCGCGAGCCTTGCCCTCGTACTTGGTCTCGGGACGCTTGCAGGCTGTGCCTCTGAGTCATCCACCAACACAAATGAAAGTATCACTATTTATTCCGGAAGAAGTGAAACGCTTGTAGCACCACTCTTTGAAAAGTTCACTGACGAGACAGGTATCGGAGTTGAAGTCAGATACGGCGACTCAGCAGATCTTGCCGCACAAATTCTCGAAGAAGGTGACAATCGTCAAGCTGATGTCTTCTTCTCCCAAGATGCAGGTGCGCTAGGAGCACTTGCTAATGAAAACGTCTTGGTAGAACTCCCTTCAGAAATCACATCGCTCGTACCAGATATTTATCGATCTGAAGTTGGCAAATGGGTTGGAGTTTCAGGACGCGCTCGAGTATTCAATTACAACCCCGAGAAGGTGACTTCGGTTCCATCGTCAGTTTTGGACTTAATGGATCCTGCTTGGAAGGGGCGAATTGGCATTGCACCAACAAACGCTTCATTTCAAGCATTCGTGACAGCTCTTCGAATACTTCAAGGTGAAGATGTAGCGCGCGATTTCTTAGTTGCAATGAAAGATAATGCGGTTCTTTATGAATCAAATGATGTGATCCTGGATGCCGTTGAAACTGGGCAGATTGATGCTGGACTTATCAATCATTACTACTGGTATGCCAAGGCAAAAGAAGTTGGAAATGACAATATGTCGTCCAAGATTTCTTGGTTCGAATCTGGAGATGTTGGCAACCTGGTGAATGTCGCAGGTGTTGGAGCACTCAACACCAGTGAATCAACCCTAACGTTTATCAAATGGCTTCTTTCCGAAGAGTCACAGAGATTTTTCGCAGATACAACATTTGAATATCCATTAGTAAATGGCATCATTCAGGCAGCGGATCTTCCTACACTCGAAAGCATCGAAAAACCAGATATTAACTTGACGAATCTGAGCAGTTTGAAAGTTACGCTTGAACTTCTCAGTGAAGTGGGATTACTCTGAGCCGAATCTCTCCGCGCAATAAACCGCCAGTTGAAATTACCCTTCTGGCGGTTTTTGGCGTGCTCATCACAGCGCTGCCATTGGTGTATCTCGTGCTTCGGACGGTCGAATTGGGAAGTAGTGAGATTCAAGAACTCATTTTCTCAGCACGCAGCGTATCGCTACTTTGGAACACGGCTCTGCTGGTTATATCTGTTGCCGTAACTGCGATGATTATTGGATTCTTACAAGCCTGGCTCATTATTCGCACCGACATACGATTGAAGCGTATCTTCACGTTTTTTGCGATATTGCCCTTTGCGCTGCCATCGTATGTGGCGGCTTTGACCTGGCTTACAAACTTCCCAGGTATCAGAGGATTCTTACCGGCTTGGATTATCTTGAGTTTACTCACAAGTCCGTATGTCTATCTTGCTGTGAGTGCAGCACTTGTATCTCAGTCATCAAAGCAAGAGGAAATTTCGCGCACGCTTGGATTAAATGCATTTGAAACTTTGATCTACGTTACTTGGCCAAATGTTCGCGGAGCGGTTCTTGCTGGAGGATTAATCTCTGCTCTCTATACGCTCAGTGATTTTGGTGCAGTCTCACTCGTGAAATATGACACCTTCACTCGAGCAATTTACATTGCATACAGATCAAGTTTTGACCGAAATGTTGCGGCTGCCCTGTCGTTGATGCTAGTTCTTTTCGCGGTACTCATCTACCTGACGTACAAAACCTTTGCGCAAGGTGAAACTCAATCAAGCACATCTCAGTTTGCCTCAATTACAAAACTAGGTAAGTTCCGACATCCGGCGGCACTGCTTCTCTCTGGATTGGGTTTCGTTGGTTTCATTCTTCCTGTGCTGAGTTTGCTTCGTTGGCAATTTGTTGGACAATCAAGTGCTGATTCAGGGCAAGTAGTTCGCGCCGCAATCAATACATTTGGTTATGCAGTATCTGGTGGAATACTGATAGCAATATTTAGTTTTGTTGTTGCCATCTTGACAGCAAGATTTAAATCGCGATTTTCATTGGCGCTTGAGCGAATACTGTGGATCACGCACGCTCTTCCAGGTTTAGTTGTTGCCCTGGCATTGGTGTACTTAAGTAACCGGTATGCCCAGATTACGTATCAGACAAGTTTCATAGTAATTGTGGCATACCTCATTCTGTTTCTACCAAACTCTTTTGCTGTGCTGAAAAACCCACTTGAAAAATCTTCGAAAGCACTTGAAGAAGTAGCGCAATCAATGGGATATGCCTATCGAGCTGTAATTTTCCAATTGCTTCTACCACTCATTCGAAAACCGCTCTTTATCACTGCTTCGCTTGCCACATTAACAATTGTCAAAGAACTACCTGCAACACTTTTGCTTCGCCCCACTGGCATAGAAACTCTTGCAACTCGTTTGTGGAATGCAGCTGGTGGTAAGGAATTCGCTGAAGCATCAGTCTATGCACTCATCATTATCCTTCTTGCCGGAATACCAACAGTGATACTTACGCTCCTGCAACTTCCTCGTTCGAGCACTACGATTGCATCCCGTGAGGTCAATAAGGAGTTCATAGGATGACCACCCAATTGGTGATTCAGGATCTCCATAAATCATTTTCAGACCTTGAGGTTTTGCGAGGAATCAATCTCGAAGTTGCCAAAGGTCAACTCTTGAGTGTGATTGGAACATCTGGTGGAGGAAAAACAACCCTACTTCGACTTATTGCCGGCTTTGAAACACCTTCGCGTGGTGTGATCCGATTGAATGATCAGACAATTAGCACCCCCCTCGATGTCCTGGCACCAGAGCAACGCCAAATCGGAATCGTCCCTCAAGAACCCACACTTTTTCCTCACCTCAGTGTGTTTGATAACGTGAGTTTTGGTTTGCGACGCTTCTCGCGAGAAGAGAAACGAGCACGGGTTGGATACCTGCTGTCATTGGTTCGACTATCTGAACTCGAGAACCGCTTCCCACATGAATTATCAGGTGGACAGCAGCAGCGAGTTGCGATTGCGCGAGCACTTGCACCAGAACCAAAACTGCTTCTACTGGATGAACCCTTTGCTGCACTTGATGCTCACTTACGCGCAGAAATTCGTCACGACGTTCGTTCAGTGCTCGATGAACTTTCAATGACCGCAATCATGGTAACGCATGATCAGGATGAAGCACTTTCCATTGCGGATGCGGTTGCTGTATTGCGCGATGGTGTCATCGTTCAAATGGACTCACCGCGAGCGATTTATAACCGGCCAGTTGATAGTGGTGTTGCGACATTCCTTGGTGATGCTGTACTTGTTGAAGGCGTGATTGAAGGAAATAAAGTAAAGACCGAACTTGGTTCGCTGTCGCTTTCAAAAGAATTTCCCGAAGGCACAGTTGGCAGAGTTGCTATTCGCCCTGAGAATTTTTATTTACAACCACATCTTGATGGCGAGAGTATTGTCATTGGAAGACAATTCTTTGGACACGATGCAATTATTGATGTCAAAACGCCAACTGTGGTCATTAAAGCCCGTACGAGTGGCCCGCTCAGTCCTGAGATTGGAATGAAAGTTAGTGTGTGGGTGCGAGGAACAGTTTCGTTTTTCCCTCAATAAAACAATGACCCCGCCGAAGCGGGGTCATTGCAATTGACGTAATTAGTCAAGTGGTGCTGGAACTGGACCTGAGATGAATTCGTCAACCTTTGCAGTAATTGCATTGTTGGCGGTGTATTCATAAACACCCATGGTTGCAACAGTTACTTCACCGTTAGCATCAAATTCGACTGGACCGGAAACACCGTCGTAGTCGATATCTGAGCCTTCATCAAGTAATGCCTTGCAGTCAGCCCAATTGGTGCACTTGGTGCCACCCTTTGAAACTGCTTCAAGATTCTCAGCGATGGTTGCGCCATCAGTTGCGCCACCAGCTTGTGCTGCAAGTGCAAGCAACATAACTGCGTCATATGACTCAGCTGCGTAGGAGAAATCGGTCAAGTCTGGATCGATTTCGAGCAAACGCTGTTGGAATGCATCTGGAGCAGCAGCGCCTGGCAAGGTTGCCTTAACGCCTGTCATCACACCTTCTGGTAGATCAGCAAAGGCTGTGGCTGAAAGGTTTCCATCTACTAGGTAGAGAGGAACATCTTTTGGCCCGATACCTTGCTTGATCAATTCCTGGACAACAGCGGTGCTTTCAGCAAATCCAATCAAAGCGATTGCATCTGGCTTAGCAGCCTTCGCTTGGCCAACTTCGGCAGCAAATTCTGTTGCTTGTGGGTTATAGGTGATGATGGTTGATGTACCTGAGAATGCATTAGCAGCATACTTTGCTAAACCATTTCCGTAGGCATCATCCAAGTTGAGGATAACAGCGTTTTCTGCACCTTCATTTGCCATCAACTGACCCAAAACTGCACCTTGGAAGGTGTCAGATGGAGCAGTTCGGAAATACAAACCATTGTCTTCGTAGTTAGTGAAGTCTGGTGATGTATTTGCTGGCGAGAAGTGCACTACGCCTGCTTCAGTAATTTTGTCGATAACTGTGAATGACACACCTGATGATGCAGCGCCAACAATTGCGCTAACACCTGCAGCGAGGTGTGCATCAACTGTCTGCTGAGCAATATCAGTAGACGTGTCACCTGAGTCACCACGAAGGTGTTCTACTGGAAGTCCCAGCACGCCACCTGCGGCATTGATTTCTTCGATTGCTAGATCGACACCTGCAAACTCTGGTGGCCCGAGGAATGCAAGGCTGCCAGTTTCAGGAAGTAACGATCCGATCTTGAGCGCTGTCGCTTCTTCTTCACTGCTGGAGCATGCGGAAAGCACGAGCAGCGAAGCTCCGAGAGCGGCAATGGTGCGCATCAATAATGAGCGAGTCATTGATCTTCTCCTTGAAATATTTCATGAGCTCGAAGGACAATCCTTCAAGGGGGCGTATTCTCAAGGGCTCTGCACAATACGGCAATAGAAATCTGTGAAAAAACGGGAATTGTTCGCATTTTGTAACACAAATGCCCATTATCTGGGCATTTGTCTCACTATGTGACACCTCTAGCGGTAGTTAACAAACTGAACTGGGAAGTCCAAACTTGACTCTTTCACGAGGGTGATGGTGTCCTGAAGGTCATCCCGAGACTTACTGCTCACACGCAGCTCTTCACCTTGTATCTGAACCTTGACGCTCTTTGGACCTTCATCGCGAATAAGTTTCGAGAGCTTCTTCGCCTGCTCTTGGTTGATACCTTCCTTCAACTGACACAGAATCTTGAACTCCTTACCACTAGCGCGAGGATCGGCTGGATCCAGTGTTTTCAGGGAAACGCCACGCTTGACGAGTTTTTCTTTGAAAACATCGAGGGCCGCTTTGACGCGCTCCTCGGTTCCGGCTGTCAACTCAACGGACTTGTCACTCTTTCGTTCAATCGCTGCACCCGTGTTCTTGAAATCAAATCGTTGATCGAGTTCCTTTGAAGTTTGGTTGATTGCATTATCAACTTCTTGCTGATCAATTTTGCTCACGATATCAAAACTATTATCCGCCACAATTACTCCGTTCTAGGGCGTTAGTCTGCCTTACCTCCTTTAGTCATCTCAAGGGCAGCGTGTATTCTCAGCCCTGCCCGTGCCAAGCGGGTGGGGCGGGTTGCCCGAGCGGCCAATGGGAGCGGACTGTAAATCCGCCGGCGTAGCCTTCAGTGGTTCAAATCCACTACCCGCCACTGCTGAGTATCAAGCCTGAAATCTCAGGAGAAACGATTATGCGAATCAAAGATCGGATAGGTTTCTCAATTTACCGTGGCACTTTCGCCAAACCTGCAAGTCTTGCGGCGCTTCTTGCATTACGACTCAGAGCTGTTCATGGCATCAATATCTGGCGAGCAACCGCACTTGTTGTAGAAAACTTAAGACCTACTACTGATCAATTACATGCCATTTGGAATAGATTGCCAACACACTTTGAAAAGCCTTTCTTTTTGCTTCACCAAATGAAAACTGGTGGAACCTCAATCCGTGTTGGTGTTGGAATGGCAATCGAACTACATGACCTAACACTGCGTATGTTGATTAATAGGTATGGTTCGGTTGAAAACATCCCAATCAATGGGTTTCGAGAGTATGAGTTCTGGCCATTTTTGTCAGGACACGCTCACGTTGATGCTTTCCCCGAGAGCCACCGCGGGGCTAGCGTCTTTCGAGAACCACGCAGTCGATATTTGTCTCACTATCGGCAGATACAGCGTCTAGGTGAGTTTGAACCTTTTACCGAGAAGTCCAATTCTGATTCAAAAAGAATTCTTCGAAACATTCCAATTCAACTCCATGCCCAAAAGTTTCGAAGCCGAGATTGCGTGTGGCAATTTACTGCTGGACACCAGGTCGATCATCAAGCATTTCTTGCGAATGCAAGTGAGTCGGAAATCACGGCGAGCTTAACTAAAGGTCTTGAACGGCTGTCATTTGCAGGGTGGACACATCAGATTGATGACTTATATGATCAACTCGAAACATTTCTTTCGGTGAAGATGCGACGCGAAAGAAAGAATGAATATGAGACGAATATCGATGAGAAATACTCACTGACATATGATGACCTTGAATACCTCAATGATTTGATACGACGAGAAAGACATCTCCAAGATTTGGCTTCAAAGAATGGGCTACTGCCAGAACTCTCTGCTTCTGAATCAGATTCGCTGTTCGAAATGACCGCGAAACGATTGAATTTTGTGTTGCCGTAGGTGAATACTTATGACGATTGATGCTCAAGGTGCTGAATCAGCACGTATCTATCTGGACGTCACAAGCACGCTCGTCACAAGAAATATCACAGGTATACCGCGAGTTGTGAGAAACCTTGCTGGTCACATTACAACATCTAAGATTGTGTTAGTCGAATACGATGGCCTTGCAGACGCCTACTTCGAGGTCGATCAGAATCTCATGTCATCGCAATATGACACGGCAACACAAGTTGAAAAATCTTCATCTTTCATTCGGATTTATAAACAATTTGGAGAAATTCGTCTAGTTTCGAAAATTATTACACGTATCCTTAGAAACCGCTACGCTTTTTATTTGTTGCGCGCCATCATCGGACCAAAAACCGCGACCACAGGAAAGAAAGTATCCATTCAAAATGGCGTGTTGTTCATCCCAGAGGTTCCGTTAAACCAAGCACATGTTCGCCACATTGAGCGCATGAGTGGTCAACCAAATATCAAATTGGCGATTCTTCTCCACGATCTACTTCCACTTCAATATCCTCAGTATTTCTCAGACGATCTGGTTTGGAAATTCCGAAATTTTTCAGCACTACTTCAATTATCCGATTTAACAATCGTAACTAGCCAATCGATGAAACAACAATTCCTAGAGCTTCTTCCAGAAAAGCGCGTCGAGATTGTTCCGTTGCCAAGCTCCTTCACACAGTATAACGGAGAGATTCGAAGAGATAACTTTTTTCTTATGGTTGGAACTATTGAACCTCGAAAGAATCACATTACTGTTCTGAAAGCATTTGAAAAATTCAGCACCCGCGACCCAAGTGCTCGATTGACAATCGTTGGCGCGCGAGGATGGAAATACCGAAAAATACTTCAAGAACTCAAGAGGTTGCAGAAAAACGGTTTACATATCGAGTGGTACGAGAGTGTTTCAGACAACAGGCTACTTGAATTTTATAGAAGTGCAAGGGCTCTCATATTCCCATCTTTCTGTGAAGGATATGGATTACCAATCCTTGAAGCGCTGAGCCAGAGAACACCTGTCATAACATCTGATGTTGCTGTTCTCCGAGACTTTGCGCGCTACGGAGGAGTTGAGTTAGTGAATCCGATTGATGTTGAGGGATTTGTTGCGAAGATGCAAACATTGCAAGATTCAAAATATGCGCAATCGCTATCAGCGAACATACGCGTGGACGACATTCCAATTGGCTGGAACTGCACAGCACAAACAATTTTCAGTCACCTAAATTCATTACTGCAACCTTAAGGTAATCTAAAACCAAGACGCTGTGCCGACTCTTCAAAAATCGCATCCGCTGTTGATGTAGTGAGTGGTTTAATGAGACCCATGTCGCCGGCAACATCAATAAGGAGCTGGTCAAATCTTGTCACGCTCTTGATTGTCTCAAGATCTGCTGGTGTAAGAGAAATTAGCCGATATTCACTTTCCTGGTTGAAAATATTGAGTCTTGGTATCTGTATCGGCTTGCCAAATATCTGACGCAGTATCGATTCGATCGAAGAACTCTCATGGCTCCAGCCTGCATACTCGACCCGATGAAGACCTTCACGTAATTGTCCCCTAATTTCTTCATCAGATTGACTCGTTATTGCATTAAAGAACTCTGCTTCGGTGCCTGGAAAGAAGAATCGCGCTGTAGTTCTTTCGTAGGCATTGAATAACCAATCAGAAAAGGATTGTGAAGAGATTTGTTCCCAGTTTCGAAGCTGTTTTTCGTCTTTTGTGGAGCGTCGAATACCTCTACTAAGAGCACCTTTTTCTATTTGCCGGTAACTTGAAAGGAGTCGACTACGCGGCTCTCTAAAGAAAGTTACGCCTGTGTGGCTCTTGGGAAAATTGAAAACGCTTGTGTGCCCAGCGAGGTACGGCCAGAATGCTATAGATTTCCAATTCTCAGGTTGGATGAGACTGTCTGCTCTGTAGTTTGAAATTGGTGCTATTCCAAGTTCCTTGCCGATTGCCACTCGGACTGAGGTTCCTGCAGTCTTTGGGATATGAAAGAGAGCAATGTGAGGTGCCGAGCTTGAAGGCTGCAAATGCTCATAAAGCTTCGTCAGGTGAGGTATCGCTATTTCTGATGTGTTGAAGTGTGCTTGCAGGAGTTCATATCGATATTTTTTTGGATACAAATCTAAATTTAAAAGTAACGAAGAAGTGAACGACACAGGTTTTCGAAGAAAACCGTGATATGCCTCATGAGCAATAAGACTCTTCAAGTTCATCAAAATTGCTTTATGCGACTATTTAACGTTCGCCAAAGTCCCGAGGTACAGTTCAATAACCTTAGGATCAGTTGCAAGTGATTTGCCTGTGCCAGTGTATGCATTCGTTCCTTGATCAAGCACATATCCACGGTCCACAATCTGTAGGCAACGACGAGCATTCTGCTCAACAATAATTACAGTCACTCCAGCGTTTCGATTGATTTGTCTCACGTTAACAAAGACTTCATCCTGTAATGCTGGGGATAATCCAGCACTTGGTTCGTCAAGAAGCAATACCTTTGGATTCATCATCAGCGCTCTGGACATTGCAACCATTTGACGCTCGCCACCTGAGAGGGAGCCTGCCCGTTGTTTACGTCGCATT
>JBDLTY010000047.1:0-13847 GCA_039805585.1 Actinomycetota bacterium
AAGAAGTCCTGCATCTTCCCGGACAAGATGTCATTGTCATCGACAAAGCTGGGGTTGACATCCTTGTCCCATTTGTTAAAGAAATAGTGACCGAAGTGGACATTACGGCAGGCACTGTCACGCTCAATCCGCCAATAGGTTTACTTGAGGATGTGATTGATGAAAATTGATGTGATCTCAATTTTTCCTGAGTATTTTGAGGCACGAAAGCTTTCAATTCTTGGTAAAGCAATTAGCGATAAGGTGCTTGAGGTTCAGATCCATGATCTGCGTGATGTAACTGAAGATAAACACCGAACTGTTGATGACACACCCTACGGTGGCGGACCTGGAATGGTGATGATGGCCGAGCCTTGGGGAAAGTGTTTAGATCCACTTGTTACTCCTGAGAGTGTCGTGATTGTTCCAACTCCAAGTGGGACATTACTGACACAAGCCCTACTGCAGGAGTTGTCCACTTCACAGCATCTGATCTTTGCCTGTGGTCGCTATGAAGGAATTGATCAGCGAGTAATTGACTATTACAGCAAGCAGTGCACAGTGATGGAGATTTCACTTGGTGATTACGTGGTGGCAGGTGGCGAGGTAGCAACGCTTGTGATGCTCGAAGGAATTTCTCGCCTCATTCCAGGTGTTGTTGGCAACCCCGATTCGATTTCTGAGGATTCCTTTGGGGCTGACCTTCAGGACTCGCTTGAATGGCCCGTCTACACAAAACCACAAGAGTGGCGGGGACTTGAAGTGCCAGCTGTCCTACTGAGTGGGAATCACGCACAAATTGCCGCCTGGCGCGCTGAGCGCGGTAAGGAAAAGACCAAGCGAAACCGCCCCGATTTGGGCTGATTTGGTATCTGTGCCAAACTTCGCCCTCATCATCTGCCGCAGAGGATGAGAACCACCACACGAACCGCTTGCGTTCTGCGGCGTCAAGCGAGGAGATAGCAAACAATGCAAACTCTAGACAGCCTCACCGAAGGCGCATTACGTAAAGATCATCCAGACTTTCGACCTGGTGACAACCTTAAGGTGCACGTTCGAGTTGTTGAAGGTAACCGTTCACGTATCCAGATTTTCCAAGGTGTCGTTATTGCTCGAAATGGCGGCGGCATCGGCGAGACATTTACTGTTCGAAAAGTTTCATTTGGTGTTGGTGTTGAACGTAAGTTTCCATTGCACACGCCAATCGTTGAAAAAATCGAGGTTGTAACCCGTGGCGACGTGCGTCGAGCCAAGCTCTATTACTTGCGCGACCTCCGTGGTAAGAAAGCGAAAATCAAGGAGTTGCGCGAAAACGCATAAGTCGCATGAAGTGGCTATGGCGTATTGGCGTTGTCCTACTTGCACTCTTTGCTCTGCAAACGTTCGTACTTTCAACATTTGTCGTAGCGAATATTTCTATGTCACCGAATTTTCGTGATGGGGACATCGTGCTAGTTTCTAAGATTGCATCAACTGAGCGTGGCGACATTGTGGTGGTTGATGGTAAGCAGGGACTATTCACGACTGGGGATGTCCAATACGTCATTAAACGAGTAATAGCAGTTGGCGGCGATCGGATAGCCTGCTGTGATAGCACAGGCAAGCTTCTATTGAATGGCAAAGCGTTACATGAGCCTTATATCAACGGAAAACCAAGCACGATTTCTTTCGATATCACTCTGCCTGAAGGTTCACTTTGGTTAATGGGTGATAATCGCGCGAAGTCAATGGATAGTAGAGATTTGTTAGGTTTACCAGGTGGCGGTGCGGTTTTGGAAAAACATGTTGTAGGTGAAGTAATGTGGGTGCTGTGGAGGAAATAGAAAGCGCAGAAACTACGAGTGAAACACCTGCTCGCATGCCAGTTTTCAAGCGCATTATTCATTGGTTGCGCGAAACTCTCACGGTTGTAGTCTTGGCTGTAGCACTCTCTGTCATTTTGCGCACATTTTTCTTCCAGGCCTTCTATGTGCCCTCTGAATCCATGATGGACACTCTTCAGCTCAACGATCGAATTCTGGTATCAAAGTTGAGTTACACCTTTGGAGATATCAATCGCGGGGACGTGATTGTTTTTACTGACCCGGGCGGTTGGCTGGATCGTCCAGTGAAACAAAACGGCATTCGAGGAAAAATCACTGAAGTTTTCACCTTTGTTGGACTACTTCCAGCAAATTCAGGAACGGACCTCGTGAAACGCGTCATCGGCTTGCCTGGCGATAAAGTGAAGTGTTGTTCCGATAGAGGATTTATTTCCGTCAACGGCAAGGAATTGAAAGAAGATGAATATGTGCTTGGGGATACGAACCAGGTAGTGTTCACGATTACGGTTCCTGAAGGTCGGCTTTTCGTGATGGGCGATAATCGAGGTTCTTCAAGTGACTCACGGTTTCATCTTGATAAATCTGTGGGAACTATCCCAATTGATAATGTCGTGGGTCAAGTTGTGATGAGGGTGTGGCCACTCGATAGATTTTCAACGATGATTGCGCCGAGCGTTTTTGCCATTTTAGGTGAGTGATGGCTGTTCATCTGCAACTTGAGCATTCACTTCTGAAAGAGTATGACTTCGTTGCAGGAGTAGATGAAGTTGGTCGTGGTGCGTTCGCCGGCCCTGTCGTCATTGGTATCTGTGTTGTCGGTAGAACAACAAAAAGTCCACCTGAAGGTCTCAATGACAGCAAACTTCTCAAACCAAGTGTTAGAGAAGCGCTTGAAGTTCCAATAAAGAATTGGGCGATAACACATGCAGTAGGGGAATCCTCTGCAGAAGAAATTGATGAATGGGGATTATCGAGAGCGCTCTTTATGGCCTTTAGTCGAGGTTTGAGCACGATCGATCTTCCCCTCAAAGCAATTCTTCTCGATGGTAAACATGATTGGATTACGGCACATTCAACTGATCTTTTCTCGCCACTGCCTACGAGTCTGGATGTCACAACGAAAGTTAAAGCTGATACCACAGCTGCGAGTGTTGCTGCGGCCAGCGTGATTGCAAAGAATTATCGCGACCGGTACATGATGAATCTCGAGAGCACATTTCCGGGGTATGGGTTTGCTCTCAATGTTGGGTACGGTACTTCGCAACATAGAGAGGCTATTAAGAAACTCGGACTCAGTTCACAGCATCGAAAATCCTGGGACTTATCCACCGACTGAATAGAGTAGCGACAGCAACTTCCATCACAGAACACACTCCGGCAATGGATGATGTAATAGCGCGTGCATGCTTGAGTGCGATATTTGAACCAGATAGCATTCAGTTACAAAAATACAGAGCCGACTATCAACTATTCGAAATTGTGCAAGATCTCCAACGCAAAGGAACTCTCTCGCGTGAAGACTTGCGTAACATCACTAAGCAAGTAGAGCAATCGCTCAATCAATTTTCGTGGCTGACTCCAGGTGCACCACTCTGGCCAGAACAGGTGACTCGCCTTGGTTTGAGTGCACCTCTTGGACTTTGGGCGAAAGGAAACCTATCGCTATTGCACAACCCTTTTGTTGCAATGGTTGGCTCACGCGAATGCTCCTCATATGGCAGGACAGTGGCTGAGAAATTTGCAAAGCGTATTTCCGCTGCAACAATCACTGTTGCATCTGGAGGGGCAATCGGAATTGACACCGCGTGTCACAAAGGAGCGATAAGAGAGGCTGGAAGCACAATCGCTGTGCTAGCAGGTGGTTTTAATCATCTCTATCCGAAGTCAAATATTCCTTTGTTCAAACACATTGAAGAGCAAGGACTTCTTATCAGTGAAGTTTCGCCGTGGCAGGTAGCGCGACCACATTGGTTTCTCAGTCGAAATCGGATCATTGCAGCCTTGTCAGAGACGTTGGTGGTGATTGAATCGCGTGTGAAGAGTGGTGCGATGTCCAGTGTCAGCCATGCGAATGCTCTGGGAATCGAAGTTTGTGCCGTTCCTGGAGCTGTTACCTCGCCATACTCAAGTGGGCCACATGCTCTGATTCGCGATGGGGCACGACTTGTTGATACTGCCCAGGACGTTCTTTGCGTCGTCTGGAATGCACTCAAATTGCAGTACAGTGAGGCACAATCTGCTCGTGAGCAGTTCCTTCAGTCGCATTCTCAGTGACTTTGCAGATTTTCTTTCTCTCGCTGCTCGCAAGAGTCCTCAAACTGTTAAGGCGTATGTGTCTGATGTCCAGAGCCTCTTTGAGTATGCAGAGAAAATTACGACGGAAATCACTGAAGTAGATCAACACCTGATTCGTGAATGGCTGGCAAATGATTTCGAGGTACATTCAGCCGCGACAACTGGTCGGCGATTAGCATCGGTTCGAGCATTTTTCAAGTGGGCGATATCCATAGGTTTAGTGGCCAAAAATCCAACCACTGCTATTCGTAGTCCCAAAAAACCACAACACCTACCAAAATTCCTTTCACAGAAACAAGTCACACAATTGCTCGATGACAAAAGTGTTAGTGATGTTCTAGATATTCGTAATCTTGCAATACTTGAACTCTTGTATGCAACGGCAATGCGGGTGAGCGAATTGTGTGGACTGGAAATGACCTCGGTGCATATTGATGACATGAGTGTCAGAGTTCTCGGCAAGGGCAATAAGGAGCGCGTGATTCCTTTCGGAGTTCCCTGTCAAGATGCATTGCGTAACTGGTTAGCAGTTCGATCAACTATTGCAGGTTCAGAACAGCACAACGCTTTTTTTGTTGGGGCTCGAGGTAAGCGCATTGATGCTAGGGTTGTGAGAGAAGTCGTGTATCAATTCATCGCGTCACTTGAAGATACAGAAAAACTTGGTCCGCATTCCATTCGACACAGTGCAGCGACACATATGATGGAAAGTGGCGCTGACCTTCGAACACTTCAAGAGATACTTGGACATTCAAATCTTTCAACCACACAGATCTATACCCACGTTTCAGTGAAACGATTGCAGGAAGTGTTTAACCAGGCGCACCCACGCGCTTGATTCGCACCAACATAGACGGTAGTAACCAACGAGGATCGATGTATTTCCCAAAGTGCTTCACCGCCCAATGAAGACACGTTCGTTTGCAATGTCCACTTTCGGAAACCCAGCCAATTTGTTGACCCGTGACCACCTTGTCTCCCTTTGATACCAATGGCTCGATAAATGTCATGATGTGTCGATACCAATCGTAGGTTGAAATCGAAACACTTCCAACACCATTGATGTAATCGGCGAACCGAACTATTCCTGTGCGCGGAGCCACTACAAACGCCTCAGAGTGAGACGCGATATCCAGACCCCGATGCCCCGGCTTCCAGTTTGGGTCTGGAATGACTGGAAGGCGTATCCAAGGTCCAATCACCGGAACGATGGTTGGAGGTGGGGTAATCACAACATGTGGCTGGGCAAGAGATTGGGATGGGGCGAGGAAGAAACTTGCGGTAATCAGAAATGCGAGAAGTTGTACTTTCATGGGGTCAGACTGAGATGAAGGTAGCTTCAAAGGGGATTTACCCTCATATTTGTGGATAGCGACTAGGCGAATTACCCAAAACCTGGCCATTTCCCTAAACTTCGCCCCGCACCAGCCTGCTGGATGCTAATTCGCGTATCTCAACCTGAGACCTACTCAGCCGAGACCTCGTGGTCCGTCCTAGACGGTGAGCTCGGGAGATGCCAGGGTCACAAACAGTGACATAAAACCAACGGCGATTTATCGCCACGAAAGGAAATCATGGCTGTCATCACCATGCGCCAGATGTTGGATAGTGGAGTTCACTTCGGACATCAGACTCGGCGTTGGAATCCAAAGATGAAGCGCTTCATATTAACTGAACGGTCTGGAATCTACGTTATCGATCTCCACCAATCACTTGGTTATATTGATAAAGCGTATGAATATGTTCAAAATGTTGTTGCCCAAGGCGGCACCATTTTGTTTGTAGGAACAAAGAAGCAAGCACAAGTGGCAATCTCAACTCACGCGCAGCGAGTTGGAATGCCATACGTGAGCCACCGGTGGCTCGGCGGAATGTTGACCAATTTCGGCACAGTCACCAAGCGTGTGACTCGCCTTCGAGAATTGGATGCACGAAACCTAGATGATTCATCAGAATCAGGGTTAACGAAAAAAGAATTATTGTTGCTTCGCAGGGAGCGAGACAAGCTACGCAAAATGCTTGGTGGTATTGCAGATATGACCAAAACGCCAAGCGCTATCTGGGTAGTCGATACCAACAAAGAACATCTTGCTGTCAAAGAAGCACGCAAACTTGGTATTCCAGTGATTGCGATTCTCGACACGAACTGTGATCCGGACGAAGTTGACTACCCAATTCCTGGGAACGATGATGCGATCCGTGCAGTTGATTTGTTGACTCGTGTTGTTGCAGATGCAGTCGTTGAAGGCTTAAAGTCCAGAGGCGCGAAGAAGGACGACGCACCTAGCGTCGTAAGCGAGTAGGCGATTGACAATGGCGATTAGTGCATCAGATGTTAAAAACCTGCGCGAATTAACTGGCGCTGGAATGATGGAGTGCAAGAAGGCACTTGAAGAAGCTGAAGGTGACTTTGACAAGGCTGTTGAAATTCTCCGAATCAGTGGCGCTGCAAAAGCGGCAAAGCGTGGAGCAGAGCGCAGTACCAGTAACGGATTGGTCGCAAGTTCAGGTAAAGCATTGATTTCACTGCTGTGTGAAACTGACTTCGTTGCGAAGAATGAAGACTTTCAGAAGTTGGCTGACAAGATAGCTGCAGCAGTGGATTCCGGTGCTGCAACTGATGAAGCGTCTGCTCTTCAACTCAAACTTGAAGCATCAACAGTTGCTGGTGAAATTGAAGCCCTCTCAGCCGTGATTGGTGAAAAACTGGAACTCGGCAAAGTTGCGAAGTTTGATGGAGACGTTGCAATTTATCTTCACAAACGAAGTGAAGATTTGCCACCCCAGGTAGGTGTGCTGGTTGAATACAAAGGTAGTGCCGATACAGCTCGTGCAATTGCGATGCAAATTGCGGCAATGCGACCAATGTATGTCACAGCCGACCAAGTCCCTGCAGATGTCATTGAATCCGAAAAACGAATCGCTGAAGCGACTGCGAAGGAAGAGGGCAAGCCTGAGGCTGCGCTTGGAAAGATTGTTGAAGGACGTGTTCAGGGATTTCTCAAAGAAGTCGTTCTTGTTATGCAACCTTCGGTGCAAGATTCAAAGAAATCTGTTCAGCAGGTACTCGATGAAGCAAACACGAGTGTTTCGCGCTTTGCGAGATTAGACTCGGCGCAATAAGGCGTAAAAAGAGGCGGTGACTTCACCGCCTCTTTTACTATGTAGTGGCGAAGTGGCAGACTTGGCTAGAGGAGAGTTCTGATGAGTACTGAACTATGGCCAGGCGTGCCGGCGAACGGCTGGAAACGCGTCTTGTTGAAGTTATCTGGTGAGGCGTTTGCAGGCGAAGGCGCGCTAGGTGTTGATCCTGATGTTGTCTCGGCAATTGCCGCTGAAATCGCAGAAGTTGTCAGGCACGGCGTACAGGTTGCCGTGGTAATTGGTGGTGGCAACTACTTCAGAGGTGCTGAACTTTCTGAGCGAGGAATGGATCGAGCCCGCGCTGACTACATGGGAATGCTCGGCACGGTGATGAATTGTTTAGCGCTGCAAGACTTCCTTGAAAAACAAGGATGTCCAACTCGTGTGCAAACTGCGATTGCTATGGGTCAGGTTGCTGAGCCATATATTCCACTTCGTGCTATTCGACATCTAGAAAAAGGTCGAGCAGTGATTTTCGGAGCTGGACTCGGGCAACCATTTTTCTCAACCGACACCTGTGCCGCGCAACGTGCACTTGAAATCGGGGCTGAGGTTGTACTGATGGCGAAGGGCGTTGATGGGGTTTATGACAGTGATCCTAAAGCGAATGCTGATGCCAAGAAATTTGATCAGATTAGTTATAGTGAAGTGTTACAAAAGAATTTGAAAGTTGCTGACGCGACTGCTATCAGTTTGTGTCGTGACAATAATCTACCCATCCATGTATTCAATTTGCTTACTGCAGGCAATATCTCTAAGGCAGCAGCAGGCATGAGAATCGGAACGTTTATCTCAAAGTTAGGGGCATAAATGATTGACGAAACACTGCTTGAGGCTGAAGAAAAAATGGATAAGGCTGTTGAAGTTGCCAAAGAAGACTTTATGGGAATACGAACGGGGCGGGCCAACCCTGCAATGTTCAATAAGATCACCATTGACTATTACGGTACCCCAACCCCGCTACAACAACTTGCCTCATTTCAATCCCCTGAAGCCAGGATGATCATTGTCTCACCCTTTGACAAAGGAGCCTTGGCTGCAATTGAGAAAGCGATTCGCGACTCTGATTTGGGTGTGAATCCCTCGACTGACGGCAATGTAATCCGTGTCGGTTTACCACAGCTCACAGAAGAGCGCCGTAAGGAGTACATTAAGTTGGCTAAATCAAAGGCTGAAGATTCTCGCGTAGCAATTCGCAATATTCGACGTCACGCAAAAGATGCGCTTGATAAATTGCAAAAGGATGGGGATGTTGGTTAGGATGAGGTTCGCAGAGCCGAAAAAGCACTGGATGATCTCACAGCAAAACATATTGGTGTGATTGATGAGCTTCTGAAACACAAAGAAACTGAATTACTTGAAGTCTGATGAATCATAAAGAAATCAAGACTGGCAGAAATCTCCCACTAGCAACGTTTGTCTCGCTGGTGTTAGCGCTTCTACTCGTTGCTTCGCTATGGTTTGATCGTTGGTTTTTTGCTCTCTTAGTTGCATTGGCTTCTTATTTCGCAGTCTCAGAAATGATTTCACTGCTCAACCTGCGCGATACTCGAAGTAAATATCTCGTACTGTTCGCTTCAGTCGTTCTTCCAATCACATCGTACTGGCAAGGATTGGTCGTTGGTGTTGGGCTATCACTTCCACTTCTCTTCATTGCGGCAATACTTGCACTGCTCCAAGGATTTGAAGACTTCACACATCGCTTCACCTCGGTTGTCCTCATGGTTCTTTATGTGCCTGTTCTACTCAGTTTCATGGTGGAGATGGCACGATTTGAAAACGGATTCGCATTAGTTTTCTCACTCGCCTTACTCAATAGTGCGGTTGACACTGGCGGTTACTTTGCTGGAATTCTCTTTGGCAAGCGTCCATTGTTCAAGATACTGAGCCCCAAGAAAACCATTGAAGGACTTCTTGGATCATTTGCGTTGACTCTTCTTGTTGCAGTGTTGCTCATACCCATGCTGATACCAATTAGTTGGGTGCAAGGAATTCTCATTGGCTTCTCTGTTGTCATTGCCGGAGTTGTAGGAGACTTATTTGAAAGCGCTTTGAAGCGTGAGCGGGGAGTGAAGGATGCATCGCATGTAATTCCAGGTCACGGGGGAGTGCTTGATCGCATCGATGCTTTGCTCTTCAATGCACCAATACTCTGGTTTTTCCTGATTGTTGTATTTGAGCTAGGTGTCGTATGAAAGAGTTGTCACTAACCCCGAAGAAATCCATGCCACCGCTTCACCTGAGTGATTTGTCGCTCAAAGAACGAAAAGCGAAATGCGAGGAACTGGGCTTAGCTGGTTTTCGTGCAGATCAAATCTCGAGACATTGGTACGGGCAACTTTCTGATGACCCGACACTCTGGAGTGACATGTCTCAAAAAGATATTGAAATCATTGCTGATGCTCTGTTGCCAAAGTTGCTACGCGAAGTGCGCACGTTAGATTGCGATGGCGGCATGACACGAAAAACAGTTTGGCGATTGCACGACAACTCACTTGTTGAAAGTGTGCTGATGCGGTATCCCGATCGCATCACCATGTGTATCTCATCCCAAGCAGGCTGCGGCATGAACTGTCCATTTTGCGCAACAGGCCAAGCAGGTCTTACCCGAAATCTTTCCGCTGCCGAAATTTTTGAACAAGTTCGCGCAGGAGCTCAATCACTGAAGCAGGAAGAAATAAACGGAGGGCAAGCAAGAGTTTCAAACATTGTTTTCATGGGTATGGGAGAACCACTTGCCAATTACAATCGAGTCATCACTGCAATACATCGAATCGTCAAGCCGGTTCCTGAAGGATTAGGAATTTCTGCGAGAAATGTGACTGTTTCAACTGTTGGTTTGGTGCCAAGAATTTATGACTTAGCAAAAGAAGGTATGCCACTTCGGCTTGCAATCTCCTTGCACGCTCCTGATGATGAATTGCGTGACACGCTCGTGCCAATTAATTTGCAATACAAGGTAAGTGAAGTTCTTGAAGCAGCGTGGACGTACGCAGAAACAGTGAAGCGACGAGTATCAATTGAATATGCGTTGATACGGGATGTCAATGATCAAGCATTTAGGGCTCAAATGCTTGCCCGACTACTCGTTGGCAAAGATGTGCACGTGAATCTCATTCCGTTGAACCCAACTGAAGGTTCTGATTGGACTGCGTCAAGAAAAGATGATGAAAAGAAATTTGTCGAAATATTAGAGTCATTCAATATCCCAGTGACTATTCGCGATACACGTGGACGTGAAATTGACGGCGCTTGTGGTCAACTTGCTGCCAAAGAAATCAGTGACCGATAAGAGGACTCATCAACTTTCCAAGCAGTGATGGGCGATGCGTCATGCTTTCTTCTTTGTCAGCGATTGTCATCGCCCTAAGACCAAGTGAGATGCCCAAATAACGAAGCGGTTCAATTTCCCAGCGCTTAATTGATTGATATAGCCATGGTAAATCGGTCAGTTCTGTTGGAATTTTGGTAACAAGATGTGCAAGCGTTTCGCCAGCAAGCGCAGAACTGCCAACCCCATCTCCGATATAGCCTCCCGCGTAGCCAAAGCCTGTTTCAGCGTCGAAACCAACTTTTGGAAACCAATCTCTGTGTACACCAAGTACACCAGCCCATTGATGCGTGATCGCAGGATTTCCAATCGCTGGTACCATGTCTTGAAGAATCGAAAAAATCTTTGCACTCACGTTTGGATTGTTCTCAAAATCAGCTGAGATCTTTGAACCGAAGTGATAGGGCGCTCCTCGACCGCCGAAGGCAATCCGGTTATCTTGTGTAACCTGTCCGTAGATAACAAGATTTCGTAAATCAGCGAACGTCGATCCACGGAGGCTCAATGTGTTGATTGTGTCATGCGGTAGAACATCAGTTGCAATCATAAATGAGTAAATCGGCGCAACTGTTCGCTTCTCTCCCTTTAGTTGTGATGTATATGCCTCTGTTGCACGAATTACGAACGGCGCTTTAATGGTGTGGTTGTTGACGCGTATTTTCTTTGGATTGATTTCAGTTGCATGGGAGTTTTCGTAAATCTTGACCCCACGAGATTGCACTACTTTCGCAAGTCCAGTCACGAGTTTGTATGGGTTCACACGTGCGCAATGTGGGGTGAAAAGAGCACCTTTGAGTTGAGTCACTGGAGTAGTGATCTCTGAAGGGGGCAAGAAAGTAATATCGTGTTCATCAAATCCCCAAGATCTGAAATATTCAATTTCTGCTTCTGCTCTTTTCATTTGAGCATGTGAGCGAATAAATGTGTACGTGCCATCATGACGCCAATCGCAGTCCAAACCTAGGCTGCTTACAAGTTGGGTTGTAGTAGCAACGTTATCCATCAATGCTCGGTAGAGTGAAACTGCAGCAGAGCGACTACTTACTCGCGCGACCTTGTCAAGACTTGCCGGGAAAAGTGCGGAAAACCATCCACCATTTCGCCCACTTGCGCCAAAGCCAATAAATTCTCGTTCGATTATCACAATGTTGAGTGAGGGATTGAGTTCAGTGAGCCAATATGCTGTCCAGAGACCAGTGAATCCCGCTCCAACAATCGCAACATCCGCAGTAATGTCACTTGAAACTGTCTCACATTCAACACATTGAATGTCGGTGTCTTGCCAAAGGCTTCTTGTCACAATGTCCAAGTTTCAAGGTAACGCGGTGGATTGTCATATTGTGGATCAAGATTATCTGCCGCGATAGGTGAAGCAAAGCGTTGCTCAATTGGAAGGATGCCTGCCCATACTGGCCAGTTGATATCTTCGCCTTCATCACCGGGCTGACCATGAGAACGTTTTGCAACCACGTGGTCCATTGAAATTGAAATGACTAATGTTGCAGCAAGTTCTTTCGATGTCATTGGCCGTAATGTTGCCGTTCTACCAGGGAAAAGTCTCTCCGTGAGGGCTTCTAGTAATTGCACCTTTTCATCTGATTGCACCACTCGAGGTGTTCCGAGAATATTGACAGATTCGTAGTGCACTGAGGATTCAAATGCTGAGCGCGCAAGAACCAAGCCATCGATTCTCGTTACATTGAAACAAACTTTTGTCTCTGGTGTTAGCGAAGAAAGTGCTCCTGCCCCAGTCGAACCATGAATGACAATTGCCTCGTCAAGTCTTGCATAGGCCATTGGAATGATGATCGGTTGCAAGGTTGCATCAACCATAGCAAGATAGCCAAATCGTTGATTGTCGAGAAACTGAAGTATTTCTTGTGGTTCACTTACTTGCTTATGACGAAGGCGAGTTAGTTTTTCAGGATGAATCTCATTCATACCATATCAGCAGCTTTGGACAAGACTTTACGGAGGATTGCCTCGACATCGTGCATTTGTTCAAGTGTGGTAATCAGTGGAGGCGAAAGCTGGACGACAGGTTCACCGCGATCATCGGCACGGCAGTAAAGACCTTCTTTGAGGAGTTCCTGTGAGATGAAATTCTTGAGAATTCGCTCAGATTCTTCATCAGAGAAGGATTCTTTTGTTGCCTGATTTTTCACAAGTTCAATTCCGTAGAAGAAACCCGCTCCACGAACATCGCCAACGATAGGAATGTCAAGCAATCCTTTGAGGATCGAGTGAAATTCTTGTTCGTTTGATTTGACATACTCGCATAACTTTTCATCTTCCATGATTTCAAGGTTTCGAAGTGCAACTGCAGCCGATACCGCGTGGCCTGAATACGTAAATCCATGCGTGAACATAGTATCTGTTTCGTTAAACGTTTCAAAGATTCGTTCACTTGCAATGACTGCACCGATTGGAGCGTAGCCAGAAGAGAGTCCTTTTGCGCAGGTAATGATGTCAGGAATAACGTTGTAGCGATTGATTGCAAACATTTCACCAATACGGCCAAAACCTGTAATAGTTTCATCAGCAACCATCAAGACGTCATACTGTGTGCAGATTTCGCGAACTCGCTCTAAGTAGCCAGGAGGAGATGGGAAACAACCACCAACATTTTGAACTGGTTCAAGAAATACCGCGGCGATTGTTTCCGGGCCTTCCATGATGATTGCTTGTTCAATTTGATTCGCTGCCCATTGACCAAATGCAACTTCGTCATCAGCCACATGTTCAGGCGCTCGATAGAAATTCGCATTCGGCACTCGAACTGTTGAAGGGATTAGTGGTTCAAACCATTGCTTCGCGACCGGAATACCAGTAATTGAAAGAGCGCCCATCGTTGTGCCGTGATATGCAAGATAGCGACTGATGACTTTATGTTTCATGGGTTTTCCGCGAAGTTTGAAATATTGCTTCGCGAGCTTCCAGGCAGATTCAACCGATTCACCACCACTTGAGGTGAAGAACACCCGATTCAGATCTCCTGGTGCATAGGTACTGAGGCGATGTGCTAACTGGATAGCAGCTGGATGGCCATAGGTCCAGAGGGGGAAAAATTCAAGTTCTTCCGCCTGCTTAAGTGCCGCCTCGCCGAGTTCTCGTCGACCGTGACCCACTTGGCAAGTGAAGAGGCCTGCAAGTCCATCGAAAATGCGCTTGCCATGTTGGTCAAATACGTATGCGCCTTCACCGCGCACGATGATTGGAATCTCTTCACCTTGATCATATTGGGCATGTTTTGTGAAGCACATCCACAGATTTTG
>JBDLTY010000048.1:0-5967 GCA_039805585.1 Actinomycetota bacterium
AAAGCAAAATTCAAATCGAGTGCAGCAGTATCGGCGGGCGTGAGATCTTCTGCGATAACGATGGAAGGAGTTGATAACACAATAGTTGGGGCATCAATACCAGCAAGGTATGCAAGCGTCCGCTCACAAATCTCATCAAGATCGCTAACACGCTCAGCGAAATAGCCGCCTAAACTTTCAAGAGCCCTTCGAAAACCAGAAAAAGCGTCAGTGACTCCCGACCTGACGTCTGGGTATTGGATGTCATCTGGAAAGCGCGCACCAATCGCTTCAACGAGCGCAGGATCTTGCGCAATCATTGCCTGCGCTTGTAGAACTTCGCGTGCAATTTCAAGTTCTGCATTCAATGCACGATAGTCAAGATCTTCAGCAACTGCTGTGAGCGCTGCATATATCTCTCGTGGAGAAGCTGTGACAGGTTGATTGATGACAACCTTCTCGATTTTGTAGATGGGGCCAACAACAACACCTGGAGAAACACCGATACCTGTCAAACTATGCACAGGTAAACCCTACCCTCATTCTGAGTACGAGAAACTATCTGAACTCTGCACAAATGTTACGATTACAGGGCATTCTGCCAATTAGTTTCTTTCACAAATCTTGCTGCTGCCTCAAGTTCTGGACTCAAGTAACGATCTGGACCAACCCCCGGCACAACCTGACGTAATGCCTGCTGAATTGACTGAACTGCTGGCGATGGACGATGAGGTACACGTAAGTCAATTGCACGACTTGCAGCTGTTAATTCAATTCCGAAAATGTAGTAGGTATTTTCGATTATTTTTCTGAGTTTACGAGCAGCATGCCACCCCATCGACACATGATCTTCTTGCATTGCTGATGTTGGGATTGAGTCAACGCTTGCTGGAACCGCAAGTCGTTTGTTATCGCTCACAAGGGCCGCTTGCGTGTATTGAGCAATCATTAATCCCGAGTCAACACCTGCATCACCTGCAAGAAATGGTGGTAGGCCATATGAGCGATGATGATCAAGTAGCCGATCAGTTCGTCTTTCCGCGATAGAACCTAAATCAGTCAACGCAATTGCTACAAAGTCCAGTACATAGGCAACTGGTGCGCCGTGGAAATTTCCATTGCTTGCAAGTGTGTTGTCGTCGAGAATCACTGGGTTATCGATAATGGAATTTAATTCAATGTGTGCCACGTTTGCGGCGTGAGTCAGAGTGTCCCGAACTGCACCATGAACTTGCGGTGCGCATCGAAGTGAATACGAATCTTGAACTCGTGTGTCATCTACTCCATGCGATGCCAAGATTTGTGAATCTTGAAGTGCAGCAAACATACGCTTAGCACTCAGAATCTGCCCCGAGTGTGGTCGAAGCGAATGAATCTCGTCTCGAAATACTGCATTTGTTCCCATCAATCCATCCACACTCATAGCAGCAATAATGTCGGCAGCGTCCACGAGCTGGGCAGCGTCGTGAAGTGAAAGAATTAACATGCCTAGCATTCCATCGGTGCCATTGATGAGGGCTAGTCCTTCTTTTTCAACAAGTTCTAGAGGAGTAATTCCTGCCTTTTGAATCGCCGTGGCTGCGGCAACAAGTTCGCCATCTTTTGTCCACACTTCTCCTTCACCCATAAGAGCAAGAGCACATTGCGAAAGTGGCGCTAGATCTCCACTACAGCCAAGTGAGCCGAACTCTTTCACTGCAGGCGTTATCTCTGCGTTGAGAAGTGCTGCATACGTCTCAACAACCTCAACTCGCACTCCAGTTTTAGCAGAAGCCATAGTTTTGAGCCGTAAGAACATCATCGCTCGAACAACTTCTTTCTCAACATATGCACCTACACCTGCTGCGTGCGATCGAATGAGAGACTTTTGAAGTTGCGTTCTCATATCAGCATTAATCGATTGACTTTCAAGCGCACCAAAGCCAGTTGAAACCCCATACACAGCCTGATCCGATTGAGCCATTGCATCAATGACGTTTCGACTCTCACGAACTCGTTGAAGAACGTCAGAACTGACTCTTACTTTGGCATTGAATCGAGCGACTTGAACGACATCAGAAAACGTGAGTGGTGAATTTCCAAGAATTACCTCATCCATTGTGTTCCTTCTTCACGATTTGTTCTCCAGATTTGAAGACTTCGGCGATTAAATCTACCCCTGGACGATATGCGATATGCGCATGGCTCCGCGCATCGAGCACAATGAAGTCAGCCTGCCTGCCAACAGCAATCGCCCCTATGTCATTTCTTCCAAGTGCCATTGCCCCCATAAAAGTTGCCGCCCGAATTGCTTCACGTGGCGTCATTCCCATTTCGCACACTGCAAGCGCTATCGCAAATGACATTGAGGTGGAATAACTCGATCCGGGGTTACAGTCAGTGGATAGCGCTACGTTGACATTTCTATCGATGAGGTTTCTCGCATTGGGATACGGTTGACGAGTTGAAAACTCAGCTATTGGAAGCAGTGTTGCCACAGTCATGCTTCCTGAAAGAAGTTCAATGTCGCTCTCACTAAGGTGAGAGCAATGATCTACAGAAATACAACCAAGTTCTACTGCGAGCTTCACCCCTTCGCCCTCTGAGAGTTGATTGGCATGTAATCGCTTTTTGTATCCATACTGGGTTGCTGCATCGAGGATTATGCGAGTTTCATCTATTGAAAACGCTCCCACATCACAAAACACATCCACCCACGATGCATATTCTCTTGCCGCAGGCAAGATTTCGTCGATGACAAGACGTACATACTCTTCACGATTGTCTCGATATTCAAGTGGTACTACATGTGCTGCGAGACAAGTGACTTCATCAGTGTGCATTCGTGCAATCTTCAGTGATCGAAGTTCGTCTTTCAAAGTCAATCCGTAACCTGATTTTGTTTCAAAGGTGGTGATGCCATTTCGATGCAATTCGTGCACACGTTTCGTGTAAGCAGAGAGCAACTCTTCATCAGTGGCTGATCGTGTTGCATTCACACTAGACATGATGCCGCCGGCAGCATACGGTTGCCCCGACATTCTCGCTTCAAATTCTTGAACTCGATCGCCCGCGAAAATCAAGTGAGTGTGGCTATCAACAAATCCAGGTATTACAGAACGTCTGCCGACATCGTAGTTTGTGGGGAGTTCCAAGTCAGACTCTTTGCCGATCCAAGTGAAAATTCCATCCTCAACAATGAATGCTGCATCTGGAAGTAATCGAATTTCCCCATCATGTGCTACGAGAAAGAGTTCAGAAATCCCACCAACAACGAATGACTCCATGTCAATCCATCATAGGAATATTGACGTGTTTCTCTCGTGCAACTTCCTCAGCTTTGTCGTAGCCAGCATCAACATGACGAATCACACCCATCCCAGGGTCGTTGGTCAGCACTCGTTGGAGTTTTTCGCGAGCAAGTGCGGTGCCATCAGCAACACTCACCTGACCTGCATGAATAGAACGACCGATTCCAACACCACCACCATGATGAATCGAAACCCACGACGCACCCGATGCGATATTCACCATTGCATTCAAAAGAGGCCAATCCGCAATAGCATCAGAACCATCAAGCATTCCTTCAGATTCCCGATACGGTGAAGCAACTGAACCGCAGTCAAGATGATCTCGGCCGATAACAATCGGTGCCGACACCTCACCAGATGCCACGAGGTCGTTGAATGCAACACCTGCCTTATCCCGCTCTCCATATCCAAGCCAGCAGATACGAGCTGGTAGACCTTGGAACTCAACTCGATCTTGAGCCAGCTTGATCCACCTACGAAGATGATCATTTTCAGGAAAAAGTTCTAACACTTTTTTATCCGTAGTGTAGATATCTTTAGGTTCACCAGAAAGCGCTACCCAACGAAACGGACCTTTTCCTTCACAGAAGAGGGGGCGTATGTATGCGGGGATAAAACCTGGGAAATCAAAGGATCGATTGAAGCCACCCTTTCTTGCTTCATCTCGAATTGAATTTCCATAATCGAAGACAATCGCACCTTTATCCATAAACCCAACCATCGCTTCGACATGTGCTGCCATTGCAGCTTCTGAGCGAATGGTGAAATCGGCAGGATTTCTCTCTGCCTCATCTCGCATATCTTCATAGCGAGTACCGATTGGACAGTAGAAAAGTGGATCATGAGCAGACGTCTGATCTGTAACAATATCAATTGGAACATCTCGACGAAGTAATTCCGGAAGGACTTCTGCAGCATTACCAACTAATCCAATTGAAATGGCGCGCCGCTCGTCTTTTGCTTTGACTGCACGTTTGATTGCATCATCAAGATTGTCAGCAATTTCATCTAAGTATCGAGTTTCAACCCGTCGTTGTAGACGAGTCGGGTCGATGTCAACAATGAGGCAGGTGCCTTCATTCATGGTGACTGCAAGTGGCTGCGCTCCACCCATTCCACCGCATCCAGCGGTAAGAGTGAGTGTGCCAGCAAGTGATCCATTGAAATGCTTTTGGGCAACGGCTGCAAAAGTTTCATACGTTCCCTGCAGAATTCCTTGTGTTCCTATATAAATCCATGAGCCTGCTGTCATCTGCCCATACATCATCAAACCAAGTTGTTCGAGCCTTCGAAACTCTGGCCAGTTTGCCCAATCCCCTACAAGATTTGAATTCGCAAGTAAGACTCGCGGCGCCCATTCGTGGGTTTGCAAAACTCCAACTGGTTTTCCCGATTGCACTAATAGTGTCTCATCATTTTTCAAAGCAGTGAGCGTACGAATGATTGCGTCCAAACTCGCCCAGTTACGTGCAGCTTTCCCTGTCCCTCCGTAGACGATGAGTTCTTCCGGGTGTTCCGCAACAGCAGGGTCAAGGTTGTTGTGAAGCATTCGGATTGCTGCCTCTTGCGGCCAGCCAAGCGCTGAGAGTTCAGAGCCACGGGCTGCGTGGAGGGTTCGAGGGCCAGAGATTGATGTAGTCATGGGATAAGTGAATAGGACAAATCAGGGCAAGGCAATACCCGACACCAATGCAAACCACTACCCTTCAGCCAACTATGGAAGATGCACTCTGGCCCCGCGCGAGCGCTTGGCTTGCCACCGATTCGCCCACACCTCAGATTCAGGTGGTTGGCGTCCCTGCCCACAAAACCTCTATCTCACCCACCAACGCAAACCTAACCCCAGATGCAGTCCGTGAAGCGCTCTCTCGGTATTCAACCTATTCACAAACCCTTGATATTGACCTTGCTGAAATTCAGGTTGAGGATTTAGGCAATATCGCTGATCCTGATTTTGAAGATGGCGAGAAGCGAGTACTTGAGTTTATTCAAGAGCATCGTAAATCCGACTCACTTCTTATTGCACTTGGTGGCGATAACTCGATAACTCACAGTGTGATGAATGCTGAGTTCAATGGAGACTTATCAAACGCTGGTCTCATTACTTTCGATGCCCATCATGACATTCGAGATGAAGTCTCAAATGGTTCTCCAGTTAGACGATTGATAGACAAAGGACTAGATCCAAAGCGAATCGTCCAAATAGGTATCGCTGACTTTTCGAACTCACCTGAGTACGCCAAGCGAGTGCGTGACTTAGGAATCACCGTTATCAAGCGAAGTGAAATCACCGAGTCCAATCTCGAGTCAATTATCGAACGAGCAATGAACATTGCAGGAAATAATATCTATGTTGATATCGATGTCGATGTGTGTGACAGAAGTGTGGTTCCTGCCTGTCCAGCGGCAGCTCCTGGTGGGATTAGCGCCAACACTTTGCGAACATTCACCCAACTTGTTGCAGGATATTCAGAAGTAAAAGGAATTGACATCACCGAAATTGATGCGACAAAAGATGCTGAAGATCACCGCACGATTCGACTAGCAGCACTCTTACTGCTTGAAATTGCTGCAGGACGAGCAAGATCTCTCAGGCGATAGTCAAACTACACTCAACCCAATGGCCCCGTAGCTCAGGGGATAGAGCAACGGTTTCCTAAACCGTGTGTCGGATGTTCGAATCATCTCGGGGCCACTT
>JBDLTY010000049.1:0-3291 GCA_039805585.1 Actinomycetota bacterium
CTCGACAACTTCCACGCTCTCAACAACAGGTTGATCGGGTTCTTTCTTGCGAGTTGTTTTTTTCGGCTCCGCTGGTTCGGCTTTAGGTTGCGCTGGCATAGCCTCGCGCAATTTGCGGGCAACTGGGGCTTCAACAGATGATGAGGCACCTTTGACGAACTCACCAAGCTCAGCAAGTTTGGCAATTACAACTTTGCTATCAACGCCAAGTTCTTTGGCTAGTTCATAAATTCGGACCTTTGACACTTTGCTTCCTTGTTCGGCCCGAAATCAAGGTTTAGAAGTCGGGCGCAGCTTTCAGCACGATCGGGTTGACCATGCTCATCGGGTACTCATCTGTTCTTCATTTCCGTCTACGCTCCTTGCGCGTGAAGAATCCGATTGAACTCTATTTCGGTGGTGTCGATGGCCGCCCGGAAAGATCGTGAGAACGCATTTCTGCGAACTGCACTCTCCCAACAGGATTGCGCTTGGTGGAGATATGCACCTCTACCAGTTTTCGACTCCCCGAAACACAGTTTCCCAGCACGTACCGAGAATCGGATGAGTTCATTTTGCGCCGCCCGTTCGCCACAACCAACGCAGGTGCGCTGTGGGACGATCGAGTAACTAGTGGTCAATGCTACCCCTCTTCTTCAAGGGTTGATACCGCTTGGGTGAAAAGCGGGTCCGAATCAGGGCGAATATCGATTTTCCAGCCAGTGAGTCGGGCTGCAAGTCGGGCATTTTGACCGTCTTTACCAATTGCAAGCGAGAGCTGGTAATCGGGTACGAAGACTCGAGCCACTCTTCCGGGAAGGTCGAGCACATCCACTCGTTGAACTCGGGCAGGTGCTAGCGCATTTGCCACAAAGACATCTGGATCTTCACTGAAGTCAATAATGTCAATTTTCTCGCCAAGTTCCATCACAACATTGTTCACACGGGAGCCCATTGGCCCAATGCAACTACCTTTTGCGGCAACCGCAGGGTCATGACTCATCACAGCAATTTTGGTGCGTGCGCCAGACTCACGAGCAACTTCCTTAATTTCAACAATTCCTTTTGCAACTTCTGGCACTTCAAGTTTAAAAAGTTCGCGTACCAATCCAGGATGAGTGCGTGAAACAATCGCCTGTAGTCCATTGGACATTTGTCGAATCGTGACAAGAAAAACCTTGATTCGCTTGCCATGTTCATACGTTTCTCCCGGCACTTGCTCAGCCGGAGGAAGTTGCGCCTCAATTGGTCCTAAATCAACTTGCACAACATTTTTATCAAGACCTTGCTGAATGACTCCACTGACCATAGTGCCAATTCGCTCTTCAAGTTCGGCGAGCGTTGATATTTCTTTGAGTTGCTTAAAGCCGGCCATGACCGCACTCTTTGCTGCTGCGCTGACGATTCGGTCAAAACCTTCTGGGGTATCGATTTCAGTGACTGCTTCGCCTAGCTCGTTCAAGGTAGTTTTCTTGATGCTGACCTGTCCAGAGTCAGAATCGAAAACAACATCAATGCTCTCCCCTGCGATGTTATACGGAAGCGTGAGGTGAGGTTTGGCAAACTGTTCGATCAGATTTCTGTGCCGCAAGTAAGCAAGCAGTACTGCCTCTTTGATTGTTCGTTCAAACGTAGAAAGTTCTAGGTTCAATTGATCTGCAAGAATGCGGAGCTCTTGGATATTAATTTTCATCATGAGCCTTGCGATTAAATTCAATTTGCACTTTGGCTAATGTGATGTCGTTGAAAAAGACTGTGACGTTCTCATCGCTTGTGAAGGAAACCTCGTCTGCACTGGCAATTCGATATGTCTCTATGCGACCATCAACAAACGTGACATTGACGAGTCGACCAATATTGAGCGCGTAATGATGAGGTTTCTCTAGTCCAGCATCGATACCTCTTGTTGTAACTTCAAGCGTATAGGGCGTTTGCCCTAGAAAGTCTTGGCCTTCAAGTTTCTCGTCGATGATACGACTTGCTTGGGCAACATCATCCAGCGTCAGAGGTCGCAAGCAATCAATCACAACAGTAATAAGTACACGCTTACCTGCACGCTGGGATTGAATGGAGTCGAGGAAAAAGAATTCGTTCGTAAGTGCTTGGTCTAAGTAATTCTGCATAGCATTTACATCAACCATGAGGCACCCTTTTCAGTTGTAATGAACAGTGCGAAGTGTAGGTTAAAGGTTGAAAATTCCCAAAAACTCCAAGCCCAAGCGAAGCAGGATGAGGCCAATTGCCCATAATAGAAATCTACGGACGAAACCTGAACCTCGTTTGATTGCCAAACGTGAACCGACAATTCCGCCAGCGAGATTGCTCACAGCCATGAGTGCGCCAAGTAGCCACCAGATATTGCCTGTTATTCCAAAGACAAGAATCGACGCGAAGTTCGTCGCGATATTAATGAACTTTGCAGTTCCAGATGCTTGCAAAAATGATAGCCCGTAGTGCAAGACCAGCAGTAGGATGAGGAATATTCCTGTTCCTGGGCCAATCGCACCGTCATAGAACCCGATCCCAAAGGCAGCGAGAAACGAAAGCTGCGACCCCCAATGATCCTTTTGAATTCGTTCTTCGCCCTTAACCTGAATCCGTAGTGTCACCACCCACATCACGCATAACACCACAAAAATGATTGGGCGAAATACTTGTGGATTGAGTGAAACGGCAATCAGTGTTCCAGACAAAGACCCAATGAATGCACCGAGCATCATTGGTTTGAGTAATTTTGGATCTGGTTGTATTTGACGAGCGTAGTTTCGGGCTGCAGCGCTTGTGCCAACGATGCTACTGACTTTATTTGTACCTAGAGCAAGTGCAGTTGCGTCGGCGGGCAAAGCAATCAACAGAGCTGGAAGTTGTATCAGTCCACCACCACCGCCAATTGCATCAAGCCAACCAGCGGCAAAAGCTGCACAGAGGAGCGCTACAAAAACCCAGACCTCTAAATCAGGCATTGAGAAGTACGTCTCGAATTTTGTTGACCTCACGAATAGTGCAGGTTACAACTTCAGAGGTCTTTCGATTCTTCAGTTCAATTTCACCATCATGCAGTTTCTTTCCGACAATAATGATCCAAGGAATACCAATCAACTCGGCGTCATTGAATTTCACGCCTACACTCACTCCACGGCGGTCATCAATCAATGTTGTGACTCCAAGTTCTTCGAGCTGGACTACTAAAACTTCCGCCGCATCGAAAATACTGTCATCTTTGCCTGCGACAACGACATGAACATCGGCTGGTGCTATTTCGCGTGGCCAGATCAAACCTTTATCGTCATGGCTTTGTTCAGCGACAACTGC
>JBDLTY010000050.1:0-6079 GCA_039805585.1 Actinomycetota bacterium
ATTGTTTTCTATTTTAATTTTCACTATGTGCTCTATTCACCACGATTGATTCAATCAAGCACACCCGCGCTTGAAGCACGGGCTACTGAAACATATCTCTCGGAGCAGACTGGTAACGTGATTGTTGTTATTGCAGTAAGTCGAACAGATTACAACAAGTTTCTATTTTGGCAGACTCGAAATTCGCTTCAATTCATTCAAAAGGACTCACTTAACCAAAAAATGCTCGATACTCTCTCTTCAAAGTACGACAAAGTCGTCGTGCTACCTTCAGTGAGTTTGACAGATGCAACTTCTCCCGTTACCCAATTTGGATCGATTAAGATTTTCGATTAATCCGTGTGCGCATTCGCACGAAAAGAGCGAAATTAAACGTCGCAGCAATTAACATGATTTCCAAAGGAACGAGTGCGATGTTGCTGACAAAAGATCTGTTTCTGCGACGAGCCACACTTGCCTCAAGGACCGAAGTTTTTCGTGACTTTACACTCAACGCATCACTATGCCAGCGATACTCTGCAATGGGTTTACTTATATACGAGAACTTTCCCAGCCGATTGAGTCGTATGTATAAATCATAATCAAATGCAAGTTGTAATTCAGAGGTCAATCCGTTGACTTCATTCCAAGCGCTCCGACGAATCAAACTCGCTGGCTGGGAGATTCGTTGCGGTAGAAAACTAAGAAGTCGGGATGCATTAGAACTTGGTTTGTTCAACCACAATCGTCTACCTTCTGAATCAATGTAGAAGCAATCGCCATATGCACACACAACTTCTGGATTCACTCTAAGTTGCTCCGCTAATTCATGATATCCACGCGCGATTACTCGATCATCATCGCCAAGCCAGGTGACAAATTGGATTTCAAGTGGAATTTCGCCAATAGCCCGATTAATGCTCTCTGGCAATGAATCTTCTTGAGTTTCGGCAAGAAATACATCAAAAGGAAGTGATTGTTCAATCAAGATAGGTTCCAATGTTTCGGGGCCAATCACGACAATGTAAATATGATTATGGTTTCTCAGCGACTCTAGACATTCCTGCAAGTAGCCCATTCGTTTTCCAAGTGTGGGTACGACTACTGCGATGTGGCAAGCGGTGTTGTAATTCGTCATTATCGGCATTGTAGCCCGAGTAGTCATATGTCGACCAATTACACTTTGTGCTAGAAAGTTGGTCTCATGAAGCCAGAACTGTCCGACAGCGCACGCGTCCTTAACGTCGCAGTTGTCCTTGGCTTACGAGATGTTAAGAACACCTACAATCGCTCAAAACTCGGTTTCTTTCGGCTCTTTCTACAAACAACATTATCAATCGTGATTATCGTCCCTATTTTCGCCACAATTCAAGAGCGCGACCTTCGGGAATTTTTAGGTTATGTTGCAAGTGGCCTGATGATTTGGTCATTCATTTCCGATTCAACAATTGATGCATCAAGCGCATACATTCGCAATACTCGAAGTATCAGGCAAGTTGCGATTCCAAGAATTACATTTGCCCTACAGGGCATTATTCGAAACGCAGTAATGTTGGCAATCAGCCTCTCACTCTTTCCACTGATCTGGATTATTTCTGGCACGGTACCAAATTGGAATACGTTGCTTTTACCTTTTGGATTACTTCTGACAGTGCTGTGCATTGCGAACCTTGCAATTATTGTTGCAACAATCGGTGCTCGTTCTCGTGATTTCACGACCATAGTTGCAGCTGTGATGCGAGTGTTGTTTTTTCTCAGCCCAATCATTTGGGTAACAGAACGTATACGCGGAGATATCGCTCACTTCATTCTTGGTCTCAATCCGTTCTACCACTTGCTTCAAATAGTTCGACTTCCCCTACTAGGAGAAGCACCGACAAATATCAATTGGCTACTTGCGGTGGTGGCTGTATTGATTTCAGGTGCAATTGCCTATCGTGTGTTCAAGAAGTTTGATCACAAGATTGCGTATTGGGTGTAGCAATGTCGAGCATTGAAATTTCAAATCTGAGTGTTGAGTTCACGCTCTATGCCCACGTCGTTCGTCGACATCGAAGGCAAGGTGTTAGCAACACAGGTGGAAAAATTGAATATAGCCGACGTGGTGTTCCTACTGTGAAAGCTTTACAAAATATCAATCTTTCAATTCGTGCAGGTGATCGTGTTGGGTTGCTTGGAGGTAACGGATCTGGGAAAACAACCCTGCTTCGAACCATTGCAGGGATTTATGCACCGCTTTCAGGTTCACTGACCACCTCTGGTTACATCGGTTCACTCATAGATATTGACCCTGGGATTGATGATAACTCGACAGGTCGGGACAATTATTTTGTTCGTGGAGCAATGCTTGGCTTTAGTCGTTCGCAACTCAATAGGGCCTTCGATGAAGTCGTTGACTTCTCTGGACTGTCTGACTACATAGAGCTACCAGTTAGCACATACTCTTCAGGCATGCGCTTTCGTTTAGCATTCGCGGTTGCAACCATTGGTCAACCAGATATCTTGTTACTCGATGAATGGCTATCCGTTAGTGATAAAGAGTTCAAAATCCAAGTTGAGCATCGGTTGAATGACATCATTGAACAATCAGATATCCTGATTCATGCAAATCACTCAAGAGAAATTCTAGAGAAAGCCTGTAATCGATACGTTGTACTTGATGAGGGAACTGTGATTGCTGATTCCCGTTCAACTGATGTTCTCGATGAGTACTTTACTCACTAAAACCTATTCTTGAGATTAGTCTCGGTATTTTGCAAACGTTACCACTGCGTGAGCATGCATTGCTCTGAGTAGATCAACTTCTTCAAAGTTTCCCAATGTGCTCGTCCAACCGCAGCTACACGTTGCTTGGAAATAATCTGACTGAAATGAAATTAGGCAATTTGTGTGTTTCATCGGGCCCCGTCATCACCATTCTGAAACTGACTTTCAGTCTCAGCCGGTCTTCCTGCCTACCACCGAATGTGAGAATGCGGTTGGTATGACGCCCGAGCAGGCGGATAGCGTCATTCTTGACCTAGTCACACTTTAGTTTGGGAGACTGACAATTGTGCCTAAACTTTGCCGGTGACTGATACCTTTTTTGCTGACTTTCATTCCCAAGTTTCACGTTTCCCAGACCGAATTGCTCTATGGATAGAAGGTCAGTCAATTACATTTTCTGAATTACACCAAGTTGTCACGGTACTGGCCCAACAATTACAAGCAACAAGAGAAGAGCAGAGCCTAGATGACGTCTGGCCTGTGTATGTCGATCGATCTCTCCAATCTGCTATATCAATTTTCTCGCTTCTTTATGCAGGAATTCCCTTTGCCGTTATTGACGAAGATACTCCAATAGCACACGCCATGAGGCAGATTGAGTCTCTGAACTTCCAAATACCTTTGTGGAATGTTAGCCAGACGGAGGTGGGGAATGTTTCTCAGATAAAGCTTTCAAACAAGAGTGCACAATTAGTCGAACCTAATATGACTGACCTTGCTTATGTGATTCTAACTTCCGGCTCAACAGGAGTTCCTAAAGGTGTGATGCACTCACGAGAAAACATTCTACATTCAAAAAGCGTGGACTGGTTTGATTCCTCGAAACCTGTTGGACTAGCAGCGCTTGCGGTTGCTCCCTTTTCATATGCAATGGGCATGAACGGATTGCTGAGGCTCAGAAAAGGTATTTCCTACTATAACTTAAAACCAAAGAATTACACACCGCGACAATTTTTTGAAATTGTAAAGCAATTACAACCAACTCACGTGAGTTTTCCGGCTCAATTTGCTCGACTTTTTTCGAAATCAAATGCGGATATTGTTATTGACAGCGTTCAAGAACTAGCAATTGGTGGCGAAGCAACGAGGCTTGAATACTTACACGACTTACTAAAGTTTTTCCCGACCAACACTCAAGTGCTGCACTCACTTGGAGCATCTGAAGCAAGCAGTGGTATGAGGTGGCAAGTTCCAGCAAGCGAGGTCTCTGGGACAGGTCAAGTTCCACTTTCTGCAACACCAAACACCTCCATGTTTATCGAACACGCGGAATATGGCGAAGATGTATTTGAGGTGTGGTTTGGAGGTAACCCGGCAATTGGTTACTACAACAACCCTGAACTCACATCAGAGAAATTTGTAGAAAGAGACGGCCGGCGATGGTGGAGATCGGGAGATCTAGTCAAACAGGTAGGTGAAAACGAATATTTGCATTATGGTCGCAAAGATGATGTTGTGAAAATAAGTGGTTACTTGGTTTCACCAATGTCTGTGACAAATGCATTACTTTCGTTGGTAGATGTAACACAAGCAACAGTGTTGAGCGAAAAGCTTGAAGAGAGATTTATATTGCATGGCTACGTCGTCTTGTCGCAAGACTCTCATGTGAGCGTCGAAAATATTCGCATTTCGCTTGCTGAGCTCATCCCAAGTTACATGATTCCTCAATACCTTCACATCGTGGATGAAATTCCCATCACTATTCGAGGGAAAACCGATCGCCGTGGCTTATCTTCAAAGACTGTGAACTAGTGCTCTCTATATGAACTCACTCTCTTGAAGTTGACTTCATTCTCAGCTCAGATGTGTGAAGTGAAAAACTAATTCTGTGCCCAAGGGCTGTACGATAGGGAGTGTGAATTCATCGGAATTACGGACAGCCGTTCTCAAGGCCGCCGAAGCATCTCGAATGCTTGTTGACTTGCGTCCCAACCAAATAAGAGAATTTGAGTCAGGCACTTGTGACATAAAGATAACTCAGTTGAATTTTGAAAGTCTTGCCGTAATTGAATTTTGTTTAATTCTCGAGGAAGAGTTTGGACATTCGATTCCAGCAAGACGATTTTATGAATTCAAGTCACTTCAAGAACTAATTGATGACTTGGAAACACATGAGAGCAATTGAAGAATACCGTGAGCAGCGCCAGGAGCTGATATCAGAAAATGCCGTCATTCGATTATTGGCTCAAATAGAGCAACGCCAGACATATCAACAATTATTAGAATTTAAAACAGATATAGAGGGCAGCACGGCATCCAGTCCGTGGCACCTTGCAGAGAAATTCTGGCTAGATAAACTCGAAGCGAAACTTTCATATATGCCGCCAAATATGCGAGATGACTTTCAGCTGGTGGAACATAGTGAGATTTTTCGGCGCTTTTCAAGTTCACAAGATCGCCCTAGAAAACTGCTGGTTTGTTTCTCGGGAATGTTCGGCGGATTGATGATTCCCACTTGGGCTTTCTTGGCGCACTTACCACCAGCAGTAACCGATGTGCTGGTTATAGACTCACGGCGAAGATTTGGTACAGCTTTTTATCAGCGTTTCCAATCAGAGTGGCAAAACATCAACCAGAAATTTATGGAATTGCAACAAGACCTACATCCTGTTGCCAACTACATATACGGGGTCAGTGGTGGTGCTACACCAGCAGTACTTTTTGCCTGTAATCATCAGATTGAAAAAATGATGCTCGTAGCAGCTGCAGCAATATCGGATAGGAACTTTACAAACATAGATCCAAATTTTGATTTCTCGAAGTATACCCGCAGTACAACATCACAAACTTCTGTTCTTTATGTGTTTGGTCTTCGAGACTATATCGCACTTCGACAAGTTCCGACATTTCTTCGAAAGTTTTCCCAACGAAAATTACTACTTGATTTCAAATCGGGACATGATGTTATAACGCGTTTCTACAGAACCAAGAGACTTGAAGGGGTACTCAAGTGGTTCGAATGATGACTTGCTACAGATTTGTGCTGGCTCTCAACAACTTTCGTTTGCACAATGTGTCAATTTGATTACATTACTATACGACTGTGACTCTTTCTGTCGACCAGCTCATAGTCAATTACCCCACTAAACAAGGCAATTTCCATGCACTTGGTCCTGTTAGTTTAGAAATTCGGCGTGGTGAGTTTGTATCAATACTTGGTCCTTCAGGTTGTGGTAAGTCGACACTTGCGAAAGTTATTACTGGGATGATTTCTCAAGACTCTGGTGATGTTCACATATCCAACGATGTCAAAGTTATTTCAACGGTTTTCCAGGATTACGGTGTTTTTCCTTGGAAGACTGCTCTTGAGAATGTTGCATTTCCCTTGAGAGAA
>JBDLTY010000051.1:0-6046 GCA_039805585.1 Actinomycetota bacterium
GAACACCCCAAGCCATGCGCTAGCAGATATTTTGAGGCGATACACAACCCCCGCGGCAATCGGTGTGAGCACAACAAACATGCCGGTGATAAAACCGGAAATCGTCGCTGAAGTAAACAGCAATCCATAGGTTTGAGTGATGTAACCAAGTGCTAGTGCGATTCCAATCCATAAGCCGAATCGGAAGGTTTGTCCATCCATAATCAGTGCACGGGGGCGAATTGCAATCATGACGAGTAGTGCAATAACAAAACGCCAGCCCATAAACATCAGCATGGACATTTGTTCAATGCCATCCTGAACAACGACGAATGTGCTACCCCAGATTGCTGTGGCAAATATCAGTAGCCAAAACGCAAGTTTGCTTGACTTCATTTGACCTCAATAACCTCTGCTCTGGCGGCGACGAAGGTTAAAGCAAATTGCATAAGCATGAAACTTGAGAAAACCAGGAGGGCAACCCTCCAGTTGTAGGTGCCAATGACGCCAATCAGATAAGAGAACACTGCTGCTATGAAATACCCAACCCCTTGAGCAAAACTTGATAGAGATGTTGTCACTGCTGGGTTTGCGGCTCGCTGAGTAATAACATTCAAAATAAGTGGAAAGGCTGCACCAAGCCCAATTCCCATGAGTGTTATCCAAAAGAGAGTAAAGGTAGTTTCAAATACTGCAAGTCCAGCAATTCCCAAGAAAGCACTCAAACTTGCAACAATCAACGCATTTTTCGAGTTGCCCAATCCTTTCAAAATTGCAGGCATAAAGATTCCCATAGGGATTCCGATGAGCGTCATGAGCGCCAGGTAATTTCCTGAAGTCACAGCAGAGAAGTTGAGACTCTGCAAAATCGTAGGTAGCCATGCTAACGTCGCATAAAATCCAATTGACTGAGTTCCAAAAAGCAAACTTATCGCCCAGACGTCGCGATTTCGACAAAGTGACAACATCGGCACACTCTCAACTGAACGCTTTGGCCCACGTTGTATTTGTGTGCTCCAAAGAAGCACAGCAATAACGGCCGGAACCACCCAAACTTGCAGTGAATACTGCCAATTGTTGTCTAGAGCCATTGGCACGGCAATACTTGCAGACAAGGCAGCGAATGATGCCATCGCCGTTGTGTACACCCCAGTCATCAGACTAATTTTTTTGGGAAACTCTTCTTTGACGAATGTTGGGATGACAGCGTTGAGTAACGCAATCGAAAGACTAATGAGTGCGGTTCCAAGAAATAATCCTGTCAGTGAAAAATTCACTCTCAGCAAGATTCCAAGAGCTATTGCGATTAGTAGCATCCAGACACCGAGTCTCACACCAAACTTCGAAACAAACGCGGGTGCGAAAAAAGCGAGAACCCCAAAGCAGAGGATGGGAATTGTGGTGAGCCAGCTAACTGCTGAGCTTGAGAGATCTAAATTAGTTCGGATTTCAGGGAGAAGAGGGCCAATCTGGGCGATTGGCGGTCGCATAATCGCCACAACTGCAATGAGTGCAATGAGTTTGAGCACAGATGAGCGCATGGAGTCCAGTTCTCGTGAGGGTGTGCCAAGCATAGATGTAAGCCACACTCAACCACTTTGAGCATTTAGAGCAACGTGCTTTAGGGTTGGAGAATGTGTAGTCAAATCACTTGTAGAACTTGCGGTAAAGCCACCTGGAGTGGCTGTGGACAACACATTGAAGAAGCACTTCGAGGAGTACCAAAGTCACAGCGTTGCCAGGGCCACGAAAATGAGCCGTCGACATCAGTCTTGAAACGAATATTTGGAAAGAAAAACTAACGCGCTATTCGTTCCAGTATTTTTTCATACACAAATAACAGTGCACTGATCACAAGAGCAAACACCATTATCTGCAAGATAAATGCGATGACATTTCCCAATCCATTTGTGATGACATCAAGAAATGGATACGGGTAAGCACTAATAACTGAGCCACGTATCAATACAACCACAGCCCACAGAATTGGTAGCACCATGGCATCCGCAACTGTGCTGAAACTCAGAATCTTTCTAGGTCCAACAAGTAAGAACACGAGCAGTGTCACAATTGGATTGATGATGTGCTGAAGCGAATTGGAAACTGCATCCCAGCCGACTTTGTCACCTTCTGCTAGGAGCAAGTTATACACAATGCCAGTGATAACAATCATCAAGACGCTATCAAGTCGAAGTGCTCGCCAAATTCGACCTTTGAGATTTTGCAACGCAAAAACCTCTGGTTTGAACACGAGCATCAGCATCACTATTGAGACTGTGATGTTGCTCAGTATTGTGAAGTATCCAATCCAGTCAAAGAATCGTTCCCAGACTTGATCCACCCCGTTTGGATTGTTACCGATAATTGTGGGCTCGGTTAGATCGACAGTATCGACGTAGTAGCCGACGAACATGAGCGAGAATGAAACGCCTACTGCAGCAACTGCCACAAGCGCGTTAAGGCTGATAAGCAGCCTCTGAAAAGGGGTTTGAATCATGGGTCGAGTGTAGAACTGACTCAAGGGGAATTGGAGTATTCAAGGTGAGTATCTTTGCCCCTCTGAGAAAAGGAAGGCACTATGACAATCGCCCCAGGACTTGACTCCAGCGGAATCGACAAGGAAATTCGCCCACAAGATGACCTCTTTCGCCACGTCAATGGCACGTGGCTCAAGGAATTTGAAATCCCTTCCGACCAAGCAGTTTATGGTTCTTTCTACAAGTTACGCGATGACTCAGAAAAGGCAGTCCACGATATTTTGCTTGAAGCAAGCTCCAATCCAAGCAATGGGCTAGAACAACAAATCGGAGACATGTTTGCATCCTTTATGGATGAAAAGGCTGTGAACGCACTCGGCTACGAGCCAATCAAGAAAGACCTAGAACACTCGCTTGCTATTGAACTGTCTGAACTTGCAAAGACACTCGGCGAATACCAAGCCCAAGGAATCTCGGGCTTCTTCGGTTGGTATGTTGATAACGACCCTGGAAATCCTGAGCGTTACCTTGTGAACTTGTATCAAGGGGGGCTCGGTCTTCCTGATGAATCGTATTATCGAGAAGAAAAGTACAAACAATTCACTGAACAGTACATTCCCTATATCGCCAAAATGTTTAGTCTCTCAGGTTTTTCTGAAACTGGTAGTTTAAGGATTGCTGAACGTGTTTTCGCCTTTGAAAAAGCCCTTGCCAGTGTTCATTGGGAAGTTGTCAACCTTCGCGATGCTGAAAAGACCTACAACCTACGCACCTTTGAACAACTCCAGTCATTGAGTCCAAACTTCAACTTCTCAGAGTGGATGAACGGTTCAGGATTGAATCCAGTATTTCTTTCAGAAGCCGTAGTGATGACACCATCTTACTTTGAGGGAATGAGCCAACTACTTAGTGAAGAAAACATTGAATCAATCCGATACTGGCTTGCATGGCAAGTTATCAACTCGGCGGCACCATTCTTAAGTGATGAGTTTGTCAATGCTCGCTTTGACTTCTATGGAAAGACTCTCACCGGTCAACCGGAACTCAAAGCTCGATGGAAACGTGCAGTTGCATCGACTGAATCAACTCTTGGTGAAGCAATTGGCCAGATTTACGTGAAGAAGTATTTCCCTGAGGCTGCGAAAGCGCGTATGGACGAACTCGTTGGTTGGCTTGTGGAGGCGTATCGTCAAAGTATTTCGAGTCTTGAGTGGATGAGTGACGAAACGAAGAAAAAGGCACTTGAGAAACTTGGGAAATTTAACCCAAAGATCGGCTATCCGAAGAAGTGGAAAGACTATACAGATCTCGTTATCAAGCGTGATGATTTGATTGGCAATCTTCGTAGGGCGAATGCTTGGTTTATCAAAGAACAGGCGAAGAAAATCGGTGCACCGATTGATCGCGACGAATGGTTCATGACACCCCAAACAGTGAACGCTTATTACAACCCAGGCTTCAATGAAATTGTTTTTCCAGCAGCAATCCTGCAACCGCCATTCTTCAATATGGATGCTGATGATGCTGTGAACTTTGCAGCCATCGGTGGAGTTATCGGTCATGAGATTGGACATGGTTTTGATGATCAAGGTTCCAAATATGACGGCGATGGAGCATTGAAGTCCTGGTGGACTGACGAGGACCGAAAACGTTTTGAAGATAGAACACGTATCCTGATTGAACAGTATGGCGAGTTAGTGCCAGTTGGGCTAGATAGCGAATACAAAGTCAATGGTGAACTCACGATTGGTGAAAACATCGGTGATCTCGGCGGTATCATGATTGCTTACAAGGCCTATATCTTGAGCCTTGAAGGTAAAGAACCACCTGTCATCAATGGTGTAAGCGCAAATGAGCGATTCCTCTATTCCTGGGCACAAATCTGGCGTGGAAAGAGCCGTGATGCGATTGCTATTCAGCGACTAGCCACTGACCCTCATTCGCCTGCCGAGTTTCGTTGCAATCAGGTCGTTCGAAACTTCGATGTCTTCTACAGCACCTTTGGGGTTTCAGAGGGCGATGAGATGTGGTTAGCGCCAGAAAAGCGCGTCACTATCTGGTAAACGTCAGCAAATTGTCAAGAAGTTGCGAAGAACTGCCGACTCAATAGAGTTTGGGTTATGACACTTCGATTCAAAGCTCTTGCGGCTAGCCTCATTGCTCTTCTTGCCTTTTCAGCCTGTTCAACTTCTGAACATGGTGATCACATGAACATGGGCGACATCGATTACTCAGTGTATGACGCGGATGCGATTATGTTCGCGCAAATGATGATTCCTCATCATGAGCAAGCGATTGAGATGGCCGATATGGCTTTAGAGAATACGTCAAATCCAACTATCTTGGAACTTGCTTCTGAAATCAAAGCAGCGCAAGACCCAGAAATTGAACAGATGCGTGGCTGGCTTGAAACCGCTGGTGCACCTGAAAATGGTATGGAAATGCACATGGGCCACATGAGCGGAATGCTTTCAGAAGAAGAACTTGATGCACTTCGAAATGCTCGCGATGCTGAGTTTGATCGATTGTTCCTTGAGGGCATGATTGAGCATCATAAAGGTGCAATCGATATGGCTGAAGATGTTCTCGAAAATGACAATGAGGAAGTCAGAACGTTAGCAAAAGCCATTATTGATGCCCAGACTCGTGAGATTGAGTTAATGGAGAGTTTGCTCGCAGAACTTTAGAGTTTACTCGCGAATTCCTTCCAACCAGTAACTCAAAACATCAACTGCGCGTAATCTCCAGTCACGTTCCGTGTGATCAGTACCCGGGTAAACCTTGTGAACGAAGTGGTTTTCCCAGCCAGCATCAATCAGTAAACTATCGACATAATCTTGTAGTAATTGATAGTCAGATTCCAGTCCAGTATCGCCATGATCAAACCACAAGCGATGCTTATCCGGTTTTGGTAACTGTCGAACGCACGCCTCTGCAAAATCTAAGTCTTCAATTGTCCAATGAGTCGAGACACATAGTGCACATTCAAAAACTTCAGGATACTTAGACAGAGCCGTTACTGATACAAGTGCTCCAAGACTCGAGCCCAAGAGAGCAGTTCTGTTTGGACGAAGTTCAATGCCAAATTCGTGAACTGTCCACGGCAATAATTCTTGAACCAACCAATCGATATATGCATTACCACAAGGTTCGTAGGAGATTTCGGTTACAGACTGATACGCCTTCAGCCACTCAGGATTTGATTCGAGAATGTCCTCGGGCGTATATTCCATTATTCGTTTGTCCTCAAGATTCCAAGGTGCCACGATGAGCGGCTCAAGTTTTCCAGTTCGCTCGGCAGCAAGTGGGGCTGCTTTATCTAACTCCCAGCCAAAGCCCGAAAGTGAATGCGAGCCGTCAAAACAGTTCTGTCCGTCATGGGCGATGAGAACTGGAGTGATTGCTGATAGTGAATTTGGAATCCAAAGTCCAACTTTTCGATTACCTATATCCTTAATTTTCTGCATGAAGTGACACTACATGCGAACGTTTGAAAAGTAAGTGGCCCCGAGATGATTCGAACATCCGACACACGGTTTAGGAAACCGTTGCTCTATCCCCTGAGCTACGGGGCCATTGGGTTGAGTGTA
>JBDLTY010000052.1:0-24840 GCA_039805585.1 Actinomycetota bacterium
TTGCATGTCGATAATCAAACTCGGTTTGAATCCAGGGGCCAAGTGGCAAGAATGTGTCAAAGCCCTTAGCGCGCGTCCACTGACCATCTGCTTTTTGAATGTCACGAGCGGTAACATCGTTAGCAACGCAGTACCCAAATACATACTCCATCGCTTCGCTTTCGGGGATATTGCGACCCGGCTTTGAAATGATTACTGCGAGTTCAGTTTCATGTTCAACATGTTGTGATTGCTTCGGCAGACGGATTGCATCACCATGTGCAATAAGTGAAGTCGTCGGCTTTAAGAAGCAGATTGGTTCAAGTGGAATTTCTCCCCCCATTTCCTTTGCATGATCTGCGTAATTTTTGCCAATTCCAATCACTTTTGTTGGAATCACGGGGACAAGAATTTTGACTTCATCAATCCGCTTCATAACGCCAGTTGTTTTTTCGCCAGAAATAAGTGGGTGATCAAGAAGTAACGCGAACTGCGTTTGATCGGTAATGTCCCCTAAATCATCAAGACCCTCGACGATTGCGTAGAAAACTTCTGAATTACATGCCACACGTGCTATGAACATTTCTCATCACCCCAACCGCATTAGCCACGAATGTGTATCAGGCTTGTACCCAGTTTGAATGGCAATCAGATTTTCGCGTAATGAAAGCGTCACTGCTCCTGGCTCACCATTACCAACTTTCCACGTACCCTGTTCTGACTTAATAGTTCCAATGGGAGTGATCGCAGCTGCAGTACCACACGCGAAGACTTCCGTGATTTCACCTGACTCTAAACCGGACACCAAATCAGATACTGAAATTTTTGTTTCACCCGATTCATATCCCAAGTCTTGGGCAAGGCTCAAAATAGAATTCCGCGTAATACCTCGAAGCAGAGTGCCGGTCAGCGTAGGGGTGAGCACGCGGTTCTCGTACACAAAGAAAAGGTTCATTCCACCCATTTCTTCAATCCATTTACGTTCAATTGCGTCAATCCACACAACCTGATCACATCCTTTTTGCGCTGCTTGCGCTTGGGCGATTAATGATGCGGCGTAGTTTCCGGCACATTTCGCTTCACCTGTTCCACCGGGAGCTGCGCGAACATATTCAGTTGAAATCCAAACTGACACAGGCTTAATGCCTTGCGGAAAGTACGGCCCAACCGGTGATGCAATAATAAAGAACGAATATCGATTTGAAGGTCGAACTCCAAGTCCAACTTCAGTAGCAATCATGAACGGACGAATATAGAGGGACTGCTCTTTTCTACTTGAGACCCACCTACCATCGATTCTCAGGAAATTTTGTAGCGCATCGATAAATACATCTTCAGGAAGGGCTGGCATAGCAAGACGCTCAGCAGAACTCTTGAATCGTTTGGCATTTTCACCTGGACGAAATGCATACACCTGACCATCGGGATGTCGAAATGCTTTGAGTCCCTCAAAGATGGCTTGCCCATAGTGCATCACACTCGTCGCCGGATCCAATGAAAGTGGCGCATAGGGTTTCACAACGGCGTTATGCCAGCCGTCCGTCGTTGACCAGTCAATTTGAACCATATGATCCGTGTAAAACTTTCCAAACCCAGGTTCATCAAAGATTTTCTCCAAAACTTCATCTGAAATTGCATTGGGGTTTAACTCAGTTCTCATGACTCGATCCTCTCATGTGATGAATAATGCCATCCGCTATTTGTGAAGTTGACCTGGCCGCTGCGAAGTTCTGTTTGATGTCTTTTGCAACACTTCGGGTGATGAGTTCGGAAAGATCGTGAAGCCCTAAATGTTCAAACATCATTTTTACACTCAGGATAGCCGCAATTGGATTCGCACGTTGCGTACCTTTGATGTCAGGCGCTGACCCATGGATGGGCTCAAACATTGAAGGTGTAAGCCGCGTGGGATTGATGTTGCCAGATGCGGCAAGGCCAATACCGCCTGAGATCGCGGCCCCTAAGTCAGTAAGGATGTCTCCAAAAAGATTGTCTGTTGCAATTACATCGAATTCTTCTGGTCGAGTGACGAAAAACATACTCGCTGCATCTACGTGCATGTAATGTGTTGATACATCAGGAAATTCACGTGCGAGTTCTTCAAATACTCTCATCCACAGGCTACCTGCAAATGTCAGCACATTGGTTTTGTGGATGAGGGTCAAGTGTTTATCTCGAGTCATAGAGAGTTCAAATGCAAATCGAAGTAATCGCTCAACTGCTTGGTAGGTATTGACACTTTCTTCGAGGGCGAGTTCGTTGCGCGTTTCAACCTGCTCGCTTCGACCACGTCCGGCATAGAGACCTTCTGTTCCTTCGCGGCAGACTACGAAATCGATCTCAGCCGAACTCTTACCAGCAAGTGGGCTTTGAACTCCTTCGAACAGTTGAATAGGTCGAAGGTTCACATAGAGGTTAAGTTCGAAACGTAGCCGTAACAACAATTCTCGCTCGAGGATTCCAGGTTTCACCCGTGGATCTCCAACTGCACCAAGCAAGATTGCATCCACTGTTTTGAGTTGGTCCAAGGATTCTGCCGGCAAAATATCACCTGTTCGAAGATAGCGCTCTGCACCTAAATCAAACATATGAAGATCGAACGAAACATCGGACAACTCTTGACAAACATCAAGGACTCGTAGCGCCTGTGTAATAACTTCAGGCCCAATTCCATCGCCAGGAATAACACCGATGTTGAACGTTTTGCCCATACTCCAAAGCGTACAAGCCTTTCATTTTTGAAATGAACACGTTAGGCTTCGCCCGATGAAAATTCTTTTGCTCCTTTGATGCCGTAGTGAGGCGTTGCCACCGGCCATCTCACTGCGGGTTTGTGGCTGCCGGACATCCAACGACTGAGCGAAAGAGATAAGAAAATGTCATTTGAACAACAAAACCCGCAACATTCTTCCCCAATGCCGAAGCATAGGTATCAACCATTCGTGCCGATCACGCTCGATGAGCGGACATGGCCTAGTCGGCATTTCACAAGAGCACCTCGCTGGTGTGCCGTTGATTTGAGAGATGGCAATCAAGCTCTGATAGACCCGATGTCGCCTGAACGAAAAAAGCGCATGTTTCAACTTTTAGTTTCGCTTGGCTACAAGGAAATTGAGGTTGGTTTTCCATCGGCCTCCCAAACTGATTTCGATTTTGTGAGAATGCTGATTGAAGAATCATTGATTCCAGATGATGTTGTGATACAAGTGCTTACTCAAGCGCGCGAACATCTCATTGAGAGAACATTTGAGTCGATTCGAGGAGCAAAACAAGCAATCGTCCACTTTTATAACTCTACAAGCGTGTTACAACGAAGAGTTGTGTTTAATCAGGATCGTGAGGGTGTCAAAGAGATAGCGGTTCAGGGTGCGAAGTGGTGTCTTGAGTACGAATCGAAATTAGAAAGTTCAACAAGAATCTATTATGAGTATTCACCAGAGTCATTTACTGGAACTGAACTCGATTTCGCTCTTGATGTATGTCATGCTGTCATGGATGTTATTCAACCATCTGTTGATAGGAAAATGATTGTAAACCTTCCTGCCACAGTTGAAATGGCAAGTCCGAATATTTACGCGGATAGTGTTGAATGGATGCATAGAAATATTAAGAATCGTGACACCATTATTCTTTCGCTTCACCCGCATAATGACCGCGGAACTGCAGTTGCTGCAGCTGAGCTTGGATTTCTAGCTGGCGCGGATCGAATTGAGGGTTGTCTTTTTGGTAACGGCGAACGAACCGGAAATGTGTGCTTAGTGACACTCGGACTTAACCTTTTTGCCCTAGGCATTGATCCGGAGATTGACTTTAGTGACCTTGATGAAACACGAAGAACAGTTGAATACTGCAATCAACTTCGAATTCATGAACGTCATCCATACGGTGGCGATCTGGTATTCACTGCCTTCAGTGGCTCACATCAAGATGCAATCAATAAAGGTTTTGAAGCGATGCGTCGTGAGGCGAAAGAGTCCGGCCAACCAATTGATCATTTAGCATGGCAAGTGCCATACCTTCCAGTTGATCCCAAAGATCTTGGAAGAAGCTATGAGGCAATCATTCGTGTGAACTCACAGTCCGGTAAGGGCGGCGTTGCCTACATTATGAAAGTTGAACATAATTTTGATTTACCACGTCGACTGCAAATTGAATTCAGTCAGGTCATTCAAGCTCACACAGATACCGCCGGTGGTGAAGTAACACCTGAATATATGTGGGAAATATTTCAAGACGAATATCTTCCAAATCCAGATCAACCGTGGGGACGTTTTGAACTGCTCAGGATTCATCAGGAATCAACCGTAGGCTCAGATACGTCTATTGAATTCACGCTGCGTGACGCTACCGAGCACGTCGAACTTTCCGGAAGTGGAAATGGACCAGTTGCCGCCTTCTGCAATGCACTTGAATCCCGCGGGATTCAAGTTCGTGTTTTGGATTACCACGAACACGCAATGAGTGCTGGAGGGGATGCCAAGGCCGCCTCCTACCTTGAGTGCCAAGTGGAGGGTCGCACGCTCTGGGGTGTTGGAGTGGATTCAAGCATTGTCAACGCATCTTTGAAAGCGATTATTTCTTCAGTGAACAGGGCGTTGCGCTAGGTTCTAGAATGAACCCATGTCATTGTTTCGACGCCCTGTTGCCTTTCTTGTGGCATTAACGGACTCCAAGGTGAAGAAGGATTGGGTCACGCTTTCAAAGAGTGTCATGGTTGTGGTGCCTGGTGTGATTGCTTTATCAAGAGGTCGGGTTGGGAAACGATCTATCGCTGGACTTATCGCACCAGGAATCGCACTTGGAAAAATCGTGAAAGAAGTTAATGAACAGGTAACACCCGAGCATGAAGAGCGAGCGGATTTTCTGATTGAGGACACGAAAACGAAATTGAGTTCCTCTCTTGAACAATTAAAAAATCGCCGTGATGTTCGATGACAAGCCACATTCGCATCACAAAACTCGCTGAATTGAAACAAGCCCTTCGCAATACAGAAGAATTTTCCTCGGACCTGCAAGGCGATGCGGATGTCCGTGACTACCGTCAGATACCGCTAGAAATTGATCCTCCCCAGCATCACATGTATCGAACACTGCTGTCAGAACTTTTCGTACGACCTCGAATTCTTTCACTTCAACCAGAATTTGAAAGTATCGCTATCGAATTGCTTGATACATTTGAACGTAACGGTGGTGGTAACTTCGTTGACGATGTGGCGGCTCGATATGTTGTTACCTGCCTTGGTGTCATTTTCAATCGACCTCAAGATGTTGAAGAGTGGTTCTCTTGGGGTGCTGATGTTTGGACAGCTGATGGACCTGTCCGCGATGGCACACGCTTGCACACCTATTTGGAAAGTGTGTACGAGCAAGCCCTCACGGCAAAGAATGAGGATGCGTGGAGTTATCTTGCTCACTACCAACTTGAAGATCGACAAATCAGTTTCACTGAATTCAAGGGTATGAGCAGTGTGATGTTGGCAGGTGGACGAGACACTGTCATTGAGTTGATTTCCGGAGCCGTATGGCATCTGCTACAAACGCCAGCAGATGTTACAGCGCTTCAACAAGGTGAGGTGGAACTCAAGAACGCGATCCAAGAATTCCTTCGGTACTTCTCTCCCTTAGCATTTCTGTATCGAGTTACCAGCGATCAAAAGCACTTACCGGATGCAGAACGAAATCCAGGTCAATTTGTTCCGATGCTCTTTGGTGAAGCAAATCACGACCCTGAAGCATTTGAGCATCCGGAGCGAATCGACATCAGACGCCAAAAGATTCAACATGTCGCATTTGGATTTGGCCCACACACCTGTATCGGCAATCACATCGCAGAAATTGAAACTGCGACGATGCTGGCGTTAGTCCTTGAACGGATTGGAAGGTGGAGTCTTGCAAAGCCTGCGACTCTTCACATGATAGAGACTGAGCATTCGAGATATCCAGGTAGTATCGACGAACTGCCCATACAAGTATGAGGTTCACCTAGTACATTAGGTGCAGAGAGGGGTCGCTATGTCTACGATGAAAGCGCTCATCAAAGAAGAATTCACATCCGGCTTTCGACTCACTGATGCCCCTCTACCTGAAGTTAGCGACACCGACGTTCTGATTCGTGTGCTTCGCACCGGAATCTGCGGTACTGACCTTCATATTGAATCTGGTGATGCTTGGGCGCAAAAAACTATTTTGTTGCCGTTGATACCTGGTCATGAATTCTGCGGTGAGATTGTTGAAGTTGGTGCAAAAGTCACGACTTTAAACATAGGTGATCTCGTTTCGGGTGAAGGGCACACGGTATGTGGGCTTTGCCGAAATTGTCGCGCAGGCAGGCGGCATCTTTGTAAAAACACCCAAAGTATTGGCGTCAATCGACATGGGGCATTTGCGGAGTTTGTGAGCATTCCTGAATCAAATGTCTGGAAGCACTCCCCAGACATAGATAAGAATCTTGCCGCTATTTTTGATCCTCTTGGTAACGCAGTGCATACAGCCCTTACGTTTCCCATCGTTGGTGAAGATGTGCTTATCACTGGGGCTGGTCCTATTGGACTCATGGCAATCAAGATTGCCCGTCATATTGGTGCTCGCTACATTGTCATCACAGACATCAAAGAGTCGCGTCTCGAATTAGCGCGCGCGATGGGCGCTGATCTTGCCATCAATCCAGACACAAAAACTTTGAAAGCCGCTCAAGGTGAACTTGGGATGAAAGAAGGCTTTGATGTTGCTTGGGAAATGAGTGGTCACAAAGATGCCTTGCCTCAGATCATCGAAAACATGGGTCCTGGAGGCAGGATTGCATTACTCGGACTTCCAACGACATCAATAGATATTGATTGGAACAAAGTTGTCACACATATGCTCTCCATCAAAGGAATCTATGGGCGAGAAATGTATGAAACCTGGTACGCAATGACTGCGATGGTCAAAACGGGTCTTGATGTACGCGAGGTGATTTCAGAAGTAGTTCCCGCGCGCGAATGGCAACGAGCATTCGACACTGCCCGCAAGGCTGAAGCTGGCAAGATAATAATCGATTGGACTGATGTGTAATGTATTCCAGCGTTCAAAAACAACTTGAAAAAACCCTTGAAGACATCAGCGACCAGGGGCTTTTAAAAGTTGAGCGAGTTATTCAAAGCCCACAAGACGTTCACGTTGAAGTTAATAACAAAGAATTACTGAACTTCTGTGCAAACAATTATCTTGGCCTGGCAGATCACCCTGAAATCATCAAAGCAGCACATCAAGCGCTTGATGACTATGGATTTGGTATGGCAAGTGTTCGATTCATTTGCGGAACACAAACACTTCATACGAACCTCGAAGCCGAACTTTCAAAGTTTGTGTCAAAACCTGCAACAATCTTGTTTCCATCATGCTTTGATGCAAATGCGGGTATCTTTGAAGTGTTACTTGGCGAAGAAGACGCGGTAATCTCCGATGAACTAAACCATGCATCCATCATCGATGGAATCCGACTGTGCAAAGCAAAACGCTTTCGCTATAAGAATCGCGATATAGAAGACCTTGAGAAGCAACTGAAAGAAAGCCAGTCAGCCCGCCGACGACTTATTGTTACTGATGGCGTCTTCTCAATGGATGGATATCTGGCACCACTTGATCAGATTTGCCAACTTGCTGAAACCTACGATGCACTTGTTATGGTCGATGATTCCCATGCTGTTGGATTTATTGGCGAAAGCGGCGCAGGGACGGCAGAACACTTTGGTGTTCAAGACAAGGTAGACATCATCTCAGGAACACTCGGCAAAGCATTAGGTGGGGCAAGTGGCGGCTACATTTCCAGCCATCAAGAAATAGTTGACTTGCTCCGTCAACGAGCACGCCCATATTTATTCTCCAATGCGATTGCGCCAAGTGCAGTAGCTGGTGCACTGAAAGCTTTGGAACTTGTGAAAAACCATCCTGAATCCCGAGAAACCTTGGCTCGAAATGCTGAATTGTTTCGAAGGTTGATGAGTGAAGCGGGATTTGACCTACTCGAAGGCTCTCATCCCATTATCCCCGTGATGTTCAAGAGCGAAAAAGAAGCTGTAGGCATGGCTGAGCGACTAGCGGAACTTGGAATCTATGTGGTTGCATTTAGCTATCCTGTTGTACCACTTGGTAAAGCGCGGATTCGTATTCAGATTTCGGCAGCACACTCAAGGGAAGATATTGAAACCTGCGTCGAAGCGTTTGTCACTGCACGTCAGTCGATGATAATCACTAACGCAGGCTCTTGAACCAGGATCGAGAAAGCTCTCTGAACGACTTCAAACTTTCAAATCGAACTGCCACCAGAATCAAGACAATACCGATTACCAAGAAGATGATCCAGCGTGGAACATACAGACTCAGATTAACGAAAACTTGAGGTAACACGGCCATACTGAAGCCAACAGTGCCTGGATACAACAATCCGGCCAAATGTCGTTTTGCACCAACGATAATTGCGGTAATGCCAACGAGCAGCACTATCCAAAGTCGCAGCCAATCCATAGTTCCTACAGTTTCGCTACTATCGAGAATGACCACCGACACCAAAGCACTTGGAATATAGCCGATACTAAATGGGATCCCTAAAGTGATAGCACTGTTGATGTGCTTCTCAGATTTACTTTGACGGACCAAAAGTGTCAAAAGTACATATAGAGCGATAGGCAGAGTGATTGGTTCAGGGCCACTGATTGATTCACCAGCAATTGAATTAACCAAGACAAGCAGTGAGATTGAACCTGTAATGATCGCAGGAATAAAGTGTCCAAGCGAATTGGATTGCCACCACAGTATTGATAAAGATGTGCTCATCATCAGCCAGAGAAAGAAAAATGTGTACTCGCTCAATTTCACTTGACCAACAGTGGAAAGATAAATCTCATCGTTAGCAAGTGATCCAATCGCCAACGTGCTCACCCAGAGAGCACCGGCTGCCACTATTGGCAAGGTTTGTAGCGACTTTGGAAAGTTCCGCATAATCACTGGTAAGAGTGCAATAACAGATCCAATTATTGCAAGTGCCACGAAAGTTACATTGAAGTCCACGTTCGAATCAACTGCGTTGCGAGAAGGCAATAAGAGCACGCTGAATGCAGAACCAAATACAGCCGCCGCAAGATACGGCGATGCTATGGCGACGAGGTTAAATATCGGCGTTGCATCAAAGTGCCTGCTTGCAAGCAATAAGAAATAGGCCATCCACGCAATTGAAAGCACCAGCAAAAAGATTCCAAGCACAATCGGCATGTTGTGAATGGCAAAGAGACCAAAAATTCTTGAAAGTGACAGCACGAGCATGATGAAGACCGCCACTAAGGTTGTGACTTTCAAAGCGCTAAAACCAGCAACCGAGAATTTTGCAAGCAATTGTCCAAATGCCATTACAACTATGGTGTACGTGAGGTACGAAGCCATGATGAACTGATCATCTTGTAGGTGATATTGAAACGCTCCTTCAACGATTGCAATTGTGCCTACAACGAGAGATAGTGGCGCAACAGCCATCCAACTTTGAATCTGAGTCTTCAGTCCTGCAAGCAGTGATAGTCCGCCGACTGTATAAATAACAAGTGCGGGATAGTATGAACCATCATCTGACCACGACTCGGGGAAAAGCCCGAACGAGGGTGCGGCGATGAAGCCAGTCATGACTACCGCAGAAGCAACGATTGCCGACGTGTTTGCTAAACCAATCAACGTCGTTCGACTCTTGATAGCAATAAACGACGACACCGAAGTAACAAAAAGCAAGGCAAGCATTTGCCCAATTGGGCCAATTCGCTCCCAGGCAACTGCAGTGAAGACAACCGCCGCAACTATCAAACTTAAACCACCAAGAACATAGAGAATTCTTTGTCCAGCAGAAGCGCCAGAACCTCTCTGCTGGTCGGTTGCAGTTGGGGCAGATTGCAGACGTGAATCAAACCAGGCATCGCCATTAATGATTCGTTCTTTTACCCACAGGGATCGAGCCTCAAGCCATCCAAGTTCACGGACCCAGCGCACATCAGTTTTTCGACCGCATTCACACGTGACAAATCCATTTTTCGCTTTTGATGGGTCAAGGTCGTGCCCACAGTATGGAGATTTCGCGGAATAATCTTGAGACATATCTATCACCCCAACTAGAGCCTACTCCTCGTGTGCGGTGAAATCGCCTAAAAATCTACAGATTTTGTGAAGTGTGCACCGATTTCATCACCAATTGCTTGCAAAATTGAGGACGTTAATGAGGATTCGATTCCCAGAACCATGAGTGAATGTTCAGCCTCACGAGCTGGGGATACTTGCATCGACACAATGTTTACACCTGCATCGCCGAGTATCTTTCCTACGGCGCCAACAACACCAGGTCGATCGTGGTACTTCATTAGCACAAGATGAGTTGCAACTGGCTGGTCGACTTCAAACTCATTGATTTCAAGTATCTGTTCGTGAACTTTACTGCCAGAAATTGTTCCAGCAACACTTAACTTTTCACCACTTGCGTTGTAACCAATCACGCGTACAAGCGACTTATGATCAGGACTTTCACCACCACTTTTCACCTCAGAAAGAACTGATCGTTCTTTGGCTAGCAATGGCGCGTTGACATACGAGACTGAATCGTGAATGAGCGATTGAAAGACACCTTTCAATGCAGAAAGTTCGAGTACTCGTATGTCGTATTCGAGAATGTCGCCAAATACTTCAACTTCGATTTTGCTGAAGGCAGAATTTGATAATGATGTGAGTAGATGTCCTAGTTTTTCGGTGAGCTGTAAATATGGCTTAAGTTCGGGCGCTACTGCTCCGCCTTGAACATTCACCGCATCAGGCACCAACTCACCAGCCAGGGCTAGACGTACAGAATGAGCAACCGCAACTCCCGCTTTCTCCTGAGCCTCGTGGGTTGAAGCACCAAGATGAGGAGTCACCACAACGTTATCAAGCTCAAAGAGGGGTGAATCCGTACACGGCTCGACCGCGAATACATCGATTGCCGCTCCGGCAATTTGTCCTGAGGCTAATGCTTCATAAAGCGCCACTTCATCAATCAGTCCACCACGTGCGGCATTGATGATGTGTAGGTTTGGTTTGGCACGTTGCAGTTGCTCAGCCGAAATCATTCCAATCGTTTCTGGTGTTTTCGGGGAGTGAATACTGATGAAGTCTGATTGTTCAATGAGTTCGTCAAGTGAAACCATTGTGATTCCATGTTGATGGGCGCGAGCAGGTTGAATATATGGATCATGCGCAATCAGTTTCACACCAAAGGCTGCTATGCGCTCAGCAAACAGCATGCCAATTCGACCAAGACCAATGATGCCAACTGTTTTGTCGGCAATTTCAATTCCAGTGAATTTCGAACGCTTCCACTCTTGCGACTTGAGAGAAGCATTAGCAGTGGCGATATTGCGAGCAGAGGCAAGCAAGAGACCAACAGCAAGTTCAGCTGCAGAAACAATGTTTGAGGTAGGAGCGTTGACAACCATCACACCACGAGCTGTGGCAGCCTTCACATCAACATTATCGAGCCCAACGCCGGCTCGAGCGACAATCTTTAAAGATTTCGCTGCATCGAGAGCTTCAGCATCGATTTTGGTTGCTGATCGAATAAGGACTGCATCGACTTCGGCAATTGCTTTGAGAAGTTCACTTCGATTTGCGCCATCGCAAAACTCTATGGTGAAGTCAGGACCTAATGCCGCAATCGTTGCTGGCGATAATTCTTCAGCGATCAGTACTTTTGCTGGTGTCACTCTCATCCTTAGACCAAGAAGTGCCGAAGTCTAATTCTTTAGGATTGAGTTGCGCTCTCCACGGCATCTCTTCGAGCAATACTGAACCTGATCCCAGTCCTTTTCCCACTTCTTTCGCCAAGAAAATGGCCTTTTGCAGACCATGCAAATCTTTTGCGGAAGATTGCTTTTCGCAATTCCTTTGGGCATCACGCTTCCATATGGGGATATGGATATGAATGAGGTGGTTGATGGTTTCGTTTGATTGCGCGTGGTGACACCCAGCGCATCAGGTTATGTATGGCTCCCGCTTTGTCATTCGTACCAGAAGCTCGTGATCCACCAAAAGGTTGCTGTCCCACGACTGCCCCTGTGGGCTTGTCGTTAATGTAGAAATTCCCGGCAGCAAAGCGAAGTGCCTGGCTTACCCACGAGATCACATTTTCATCTTCAGCCAAAATCGAACCAGTGAGTGCATAGGGAGCAACTGATTCCATTTGGTGCACCACCTGCTCAAATTGAGCATCCTCAAAGACATAAACGGCCAGGAATGGTCCAAAGTATTCGGTTGTGAACCATTCGGCGGTTGGGTCAGTTGACTCAATCAGCGTTGGTCGAATGAAGTAACCGACTTCTCTTGAATATGTTCCACCAGTAAGAATTGTTACATCATCGGCGCGATGCGCTCTATCGATAACTGCACTATTTCGATTGAATGACTTTTCATCAATGACAGCAGACATAAAGTTGGTGTAGTCAGAGACATCACCTTGTGTCAAAGAATCAACTTGAGCAATCAAGTCATCTTTGATTTGATTCCATAAACTCCTAGCGATGTAACCGCGTGAAGCGGCGGAACATTTCTGCCCCTGATACTCATAAGCACCACGAATAAGTGCAACTTTCGTAACCTCTGGATCGGCGGATTGATGCGAAACGATGAAATCCTTGCCACCTGTTTCCCCAACAAGTCGAGGGTATGAACGATAGGACGTAAGGTTCAATGCCACTTGTTGCCAAAGGTGCTGAAACACCCCGGTAGATCCTGTGAAGTGAATTCCAGCCAAGTCACGATGACGCAAAGCAACCTCTGAAACATTTATCCCATCGCCACTGACCAGATTCACAACGCCATCAGGTAGCCCTGCTTCTTTGAGAACTTTCATGATGACATTTGCTGATAACATTTGGGTCATCGCCGGTTTCCAAATTGCCACATTTCCCATCAACGCAGGTGCGGTAGGTAAATTCGCTGCTATGGACGTAAAGTTGAAGGGACTAATCGCGTAAATAAATCCTTCAAGAGGACGATGGTCGAAGGTGTTAGTGATACCGCTGACTGAAAGTGGCTGAATTTCATGAAGTTGCCGCGCAAAATCGACATTGAAGTTCCAGAAATCAATCAACTCACAGGCGGCATCTATTTCCGCCTGGTAAACCGTCTTACTTTGACCGAGCATGCTTGTGGCGACTATTTCTGAGCGGTATTTGCCGGCAAGTAAGTCGGCCGCTTTCAAGAAAATCGATGCCCTGGTTTCAAAGTCTGTGTTTCGCCATTGCTCACTTACGCTGAGACTGGCATGAATCGCATCTTCAGCATCTTGTCTCGTCGCATGAAAACCCCGTCCTAGAACACGAGAGTGGTGGTGTGGCTCTATGACGTCAAAATACTCTGAGGAAACTCTCACCTCACTGCCAATATACATCGGTAGATCTCCCGATGTACTTCTGAGTTTTTGAATCTGCGCGTCAACTTCGAGTCGTTCTGCACTCTGTGGCGCATAATCCTTCACGGGTTCATTTTTTGCCATGTTGCTCCATCCCAATAGAAGGATACTATCCATCGGAAGAATCACAGTGGTACAGTCAGAGACAATTCCTTAAAACTCAGCAAATCTTCCACTTGGCTACTTGGAACAAGTAGTGAAACCGTAAACTCATTGCTCGCCATTTCTATCGCAGTCACTGTCAATCTGGCTGCAAGAAGCAACGCGGGCCCTGCAACACTCCAAACATCGACCGTGTCTCCAACTTTGAGATTTAGGGGTAGTGAACCAGGATTCAAGAGAATACTCACTTCAGACAGGTTCAAGGACGCATTTATGACAGCACTTTTCTGAAGTACATCTCCCTTCTTCAATGAAACGCGCAAGAATAATTCTTCATCAAATGCCGAGGCCAAAGCCCATTGTGATTCTTCGACTGTCTTGGAAATCGTACTACTCGAGAAGTCTTCCAAGGTGACTTTTTGTCCACTGGCTAAATTCGAGTTTGCAACCAGAACTTTCACCGCCGAGGTGTCATTCATTGCCAACGCATTGTTCGCAAGAAATCCACTAATCAACATGATCACAATCCCTAAGAGAAGCCGCGTAGGGGCTTGAGTGAGTCTTGAACGTAATTCGACCAAACTTGTCATTGCGAAATCTTGGCGAAATCCATGCGCACATGAAAGTCTGTGGAAATCTTTCACCATATGGTTACACGAAAGTGCTATGGATTTACTTGATACTGCAACAAGATACTCTGCACATGATTCCAAATGACCAATTTGATCTTGCGAGCTGGTTGATTTCTTCAGTGTTACTTTTCATTGCGATATTAGCGATAATTCCACTAATCAAAATTGCGATTGGGCTTACTTTGATTATGGCTAGCTCAATATTCAGAGGAAACCGTGCACGTTTGTACAAAGTAGGAGTAAAACTCCTGCCAGCCTTCCTTCGAGCCACGCTTGGAATAGGTATTGCGATGTCGTTCGCTCAGCCAGCGCATGCCGTAGAGCAACCCGTGATTATTGATCGAGTCGTCAATATAGAGATTCCAGTTGATGAACCAGTGAAAGCTGACTCAATAGCAGAGAGTCAGACATACAAAGTTCAACGCGGTGATTCACTGTGGAAAATTGCTGAAGAGTATGTTGTTGGAGAAAATTCAACTGTCACAGACATTGATAAAGCATGGAGAGAAATTTGGGAATTGAATCGAAATGTCATTGGTGATAATCCATCACTGATTTATGTTGGACAGAAATTACTACTTCCATGATGCAATATTCAGAACCTCCTATCTCAACGATTGTTGAACGACAAAAACTTGAGCGCTACTTCAGTCAAACTCCCGAATCGACACCCATCTCGGAGGATCCACCCAACCTGCCCCCTGCGGGTTGGGTGGCACGAGTGGCAAGTTTCTACCTTGAAGCGCTACATAACCAGCGACCTTTGACAGCCCTTGCTCGGATTATGTCTGCCCAGTGCTTGGCAGAACTAAAGATCAAACGAGGCATAATCGCCACCGGCAAGCACGATAGAACGTTTCGGATTACAAAAGTTCGACTCTATGCAATCAACAGCAAGAAAACACAAGCGACAATCACTTTTCAATCACAAGGACGCTTCTATCCAATGTCACTCGTTGCAGATGTTGCACATCATGGCTGGAGAATTATCAAAGTTGAAGTTGGGCCTCATTGATAAGCGCTTGATACTTCTTCACAAGTTCCGTGACTTCAGTATGTGAACGAGCCAAGACATTCAGCCGCAGTAGTGGCTCAGTATTACTCATGCGAATATTGACCCGCCACTGATCACACTCAATTGTCAGACCATCAGTTTCATCAATTTTCAGGTTCTCATCCTTCAGTGCAACACTTTTGAGATATCCCATGACGCCCTCTGGATGTGGTACTTCCTGATTAATTTCACCACTTTCGTGCCAAGACAAGTAAGGCGAGATGAGCGAGGAAAGAGGTTTGCCTGTTCTCGACATCAAATCAAGCACATACAGGGCTGCAAACATTCCAGAATCAGCGAACCAAAAATCTTTGAAATAGTAGTGACCAGAGTGTTCACCGCCGAATTCCGCGTCATGTTTAGCCATGAGTGCTTTGATGAAGGAATGGCCAACGCGACTTTTTATCGCCTCTCCTCCGTTTGTTTGAATAGTCTCCGGCACAATGCGTGAGGAAATCACGTTGTAAACAATTGCTGCACCTGGGTGCTTTGAAAGAATTTCCGCAGAAATCAATGCAGTTATCACGCTTGGGCTTACTGGGTTTGCCTGTTCATCGACAATGAAACACCTATCAGCATCGCCATCAAATGCAAGACCAATGTCAGCGTTCACGGCTCTCACTTGAGCTTGAAGGTTGACTAAGTTCTCTGGATCAATTGGATTTGGAGGGTGGTTTGGGAAAGTTCCATCAAGTTCAAAGTAAAGTTCATGCGTCTGGATGTTGAAACGTGATGCAACAATCGGAAACGTTAATCCTGCCATCGCATTAGCAGCATCAACAGCAACAACTAATGGTTTGACTGGCGATATTGAAAACTTTTCTTTGAAGAAGTCGGCGTATGACTCCAGAATTGACATTTGCCTCAAGGTTCCTCGAACGTTTGTACTTTCCAAAACGTACGGTTTCTCGAGATATTCTTTGATGACATCTAATCCTGAATTTTGACCGATTGGAATCGCTTTTCTTCTGCAGAGTTTCATCCCGTTGTAGTTTGCGGGATTGTGACTCGCTGTGAACATAACTCCGGGTCTGTCCAGTGATCCAGATGCGAAGTACAGAGCATCGGTTGACACTAAACCTACGTCAATGACATCTATTCCATGCAGAAGTAGTGTGTCAATGAATCGAGGTACAAGATCTTGCGCACTGGTTCTCATGTCATGCCCAACAATGATTTCGGTTTCATTCTCGGATGTGAGTAACAGACTCAATGCTTGACCTATCGCTTCAATTACTTCAGCGTTGAGGGTTTGCGGGACAATTCCGCGAATGTCATACGCCTTGACAATAGAAGTATCAAACACGAACGTTGAATTTAATCTCGGATAACGCGCAGATGACCGCGGCGTGCACCAGGCTCTAAATCATCTGGGTCGGTGGTTGCTTGGGTTGTGTTTCGTATGGTTGATGCCAAATCTTCAATTTCCTCATCAGTTAGACGTAGGGATGCAGGATCCGGATGAAGAGTCACTAGTTCCCAGCCATGCGGAGGCTTTAATCGCTTTGCATGGTTGTCACATAGGTCATAGCAATGCGGTTCTGGAAATGTTGCAAGTGGCCCAAGCACTGCAGTGGATTGGGCGTAGACGTATGTCAAGGTAGAAATAGCAGGATTTCCACACAGTGGCCGAGAGCATTTCCGGGAAGACAACACGTTCTGAGGGTAAAGCAATAGCTCCTCAATCGTCCTGATTGACACGTCTAGGGAACGACAAGGCGTAGCCGAAACGCTGGGGAAATCTCGGAAAGTGGGTTTGAAAAGCCTAAGACAGTGTGGGTCAAGCCGGCCCTAGAGCCGAAGCGATATGTTGCACTTGCAACAGTTTTCGCTGATGTTGAACTTATCACTAATTGCCCTTTAAGTGCTGAGCCTTTTGGAACTGAAATACTCTTCAGAGTTTGCGCTTCAAGTTCGATTCGACTCTCCCACACAACGCGCTTTTGATACATTTTTCGAACAGTGATGACATCGCTCAAGTCACAGTAGAGCTGAAGTGTTGCCGACGAAGCGCCATCGGGAATAACTATCGAACTTTGTGATCCAAATTCCTCGATAGGTGTAACAACTTCCCAATCTCCACCGCGAGAATTCAGTGCCAGGAACGACATCGCCGCAATCACGGGAACATCTGATTCAACGGAAATCATTGCCACATCACGATTACCAAGACGGTCCAAACTAACTGTTTGAATTCTTCCCTCTGATAGGAAAATATTCTCTCCGCCGGCAACAACAAAACTGCCATCCTTTGTGTGGGCATATACATTGATAGCAGCATCCCCTTCTGCAGAGAGTAGATGAATAGCGCCATCGATACTGTCAACCGGCAACGATGCAAAGAACTGCTGTGAAGTTGGTGCTTTGACGGCCTGAATGAATGAACGGCCTCGAGTTTTTACTCCTTGTATTGCATCCACTTGAACATTAGCAACGATTCGCCCATCAACGGCTGATAGTTGCAAGGCCGCAGACTTCTGCGCTGGAATCGTACGTGTGAGATCCACAATACGCACCGAGTCTCCAGGTATAACAAGTCGCCTATTTTCAGCAAGCACAAATTCGCCCTCGGTAGTGAAGGCGCGCAATGCCACTACAACTTCCGTGTTATCGGGATTACCAATAACAAGTTGGCTACCAAATCCTGCCGTGGTGTTGATACCGCTAAACCACCACTCGGGTCCAGGTGGTCTGCAGGTTTCGATGGCGGCGCCTGCTTTGCCCTTACCTGATTCACGAACAAGATGAAACTCGTTAATACTGTTTGCAGCATTTCCCTGAGTGATTATTCGCAGTTTTGAAGCTTTGAAATTTTCAACTGTAAACACGGCGCGTGGTTGCAATTCAATTAATTGATTACCAATCGAGGTCGATGCCAATCGAGTTTCGCTTCCGTTGATGGTAAAGACTTTTTGTGTTGTTGGCGAAAATTGCTCATTCCACCCTAGGCAGACTGCATCGCTGATGAGTTGTTGGCTTTGAATTTCCGTATTCGACGAAATTGGCTGAACGAGCAACATGAGCACAATAGAACCAACTGTTGCTAACAAACTCAGCGGAAGCACCCACGAAATTCGAAGGAGATTTAGTAACTTCTGCACTACTCCTCCAACCATTCATCACGGTAGGTATTGCGACGACGTGGTGCAATCATGATAACTACTACAAGCAATGCAATCCCCGACAAGAGCAGCCACGCAGTTCTCGAACCGTCGCTATATTGGATAGCTATTTCACCAGATTGATTTGGAGGAATAGTCCAACTTAACGAAGCCGAATCATTGAGCGTGAGGATTTCCCCATTTAAGGTAGCAATCCAGTTTTCACTCCGACGATCTGCTAGCACTAAGAGTCGAGCACCTTCGCTTGGCAGGATAACACCTGTTACTTCGGGCGACATTGGAGCTTTTGAAACTGATTTGAGCAGCGTCTTTTCTCCTGACGCTTCTACAACCCACGCTCTACTTTCAACATCACTAACTCGCCAAACATTGAGTAAGCCTTCATTGCGTGTGGTGAGTAGTCGTTCAAGATTTCCCTTCGATGCAACTGTGCTAATCGCATTATCGCGAACCGGAAGTGCGATAAAGCCAATCCCAAGGTCAATCAGTGGGTTGGTTTCAGTTGCAGCGTATCCCGAGAGCCATTGAGTGATTGTGGCTTGAATTTCCGCGACGTCACTAGTTTCAATAACCGCACGATCCCCGATACTGATTGGTCGACCATCCAGGATCTGTGCTTGCAGTTCTCCATCTCGTTGGGTTTCAAGATACAACGTTCGTAAACGTTCATCTGGCGAAAAACCTTGAAGAGTTGCCGATGAAATTGCAGGCTGTCTTCGCAACCCTTCAGATCTGTCCTCGAGTAGTCCTTGATGAATCACATTGGATAGCGGTAGCAGAGTCAGCATCAACACAGATAGAGCGGTTCCAACTTGTCGCCAGCCAAAATTCGAACGCGTCAATTGAACTCGCAATGCAGCCGATGTGCTTGCTAGGCAGTACAAGAGACTTGCAAAAACAATCAATGAACCAACCTCAACGGATGAAAAGTAGGAAGGATCAACTAACACTGTCGCAAGTGCTTGCCCAGCTAGGAGGATGGAAAGTGTTACCGCAATAACTTTCCAGGCTCGAATTCCTTGCGCACTATTTCTCGTATCAAGCAAACTCAATGCAGCCAAGAGGACAAGAAAACATGAAAGAAATCCTATGAATATCCCGCTACCTGAATGAAATAGTGCTGACCACGCATTAGCAATTGTTTTCGATTCAGCCCCGAATTCATCAAACCATCTATTGGGGTTAAAGAGAGTCCACGACGACCAAGGGAGGGTCAATAGAAATGATGCTCCAAAAACAAATGCCCACTTGGTCCAGTTTTCTCTGAGCGTCGAAAGTGACAGTGCAATGATGGATAGAAGTGTGATGAGCCAAAGGATTGGGAGAATTCCGATAATAAGTGACAGCAGTAAGCTGGCAATCGCAGCAAAGCGCCAAGAACCTTCCACCTTCAAAAGTACTCGCACAAACGCTGGAAAAACGATTGCGAAAACCACAACGGCAATATTTCCCATACCTGAAGCAGCAAGCACCATAGGTGAGAGACCGTATAAACCCGCTAACCACACGCGAGTCTGCGAATGCGCGATGACAGTGCGTAGCGCAAGGTGAAGAGATAAAGCGCTCAGCCAGGGACCAAGAGTCGAAATCCAGACAATCAAAGCATCCGGTTGAATGAATGTAATCCGTGAAATGAACCACACGAACAAGAGCATTGGATTTGCTGGTAATTCAGATCCAAAACCAACCGCATGCCAACTTGCGAAATATTCATTCAGCAAGGCATCACGATCTGGATAGATGACACCTGTGTAACGTGACACTAATTGTTCGCCGACGAAAGCAGCGCGGGTAACAAATACACCGATAGAGACTGTGACTAATGCCAGCAGGCTGCCAGGGCGCATTAAGACTGCCGTGAAAGCTTGCAAAAGCCCTACATCGCTGACATGTAGTCGCTTTGGAAACAGCACCTCCAAAACTTGATTCCACCATGTCAACACACCATTGAATGCTTCAGAGAGTGAGTGGATAAATTGCTCAGCAACACTTGGCCGAAGGTTACGTGGCAACGGTACGCCGCCACTTGAAGTCCGAAGATTCTTCACCCTTGAGCGATTCAGTATTGCACTCAAGGTTGCGCGAATTTCATCACGTGCTGCCAAGACGTCTTGAATTAACAAGTATCCAAGAGCACGAAACCCTCCTGCAAGAATTGTTAACACCATCCTCAGCCACAGCCATTTTTTTGCTGTCCTGGAATACAACAACGCCAATCCAGCACGCCGATCAAGATAGTGAACTGATCCCTTTACAGGATTTTTTCGCAAGTCGCGAACGGTGGCAGCCACATGCGAAATCTCAGCTTGAGGAGCAATAACAACTTCGCTGCCACTTTCCCAAACTCGCCAGCAGAATTCAGTGTCATTTCGAAAGTGTGGAAGTTCCGGACTGAAGCCTCCAAGTTGCCGCCACATATCGAGTCGAACCAACATTCCAGCATGACTGACAGCCAATATTGGTTTCATTGTGTCATGCTGTCCTTGGTCAAGTTCGCCTTGTTCAAGTTCGGAGTACCGCGTACCAATTGCGGTGATTGAACTGCCGACATCAAGCACATGGTTTTCATCTTCCCAGTCAATGACTTTGCAGCCAATCACTGCAGCTTGTGGGTATTGGTTTGCCGCCTTGAGAAGTTCCTCTAAAGCATCCTTTTTCGGCGCAGAGTCATCGTGCAATATCCAAACCCAATGAACAAATTTTTCGGCTGACTCCACTTGAGACAGGGCTGCGTTGAGCGCATCGCTCTGCGTTGCACCTTCTTGCAAATGTGCGATGAATGTTGCATTTGCATTTTGAAATAACTCAACTGACGAATCTTCACTTGCTACATCCGCTGCTATGAGTTGATCAATACTTCGAGTTTGACCCTTTAGTGCCCTCAGCGTTGTAGGTAACCAACCTGCGCCATTTCTGCTAACAACTACTGCTGTTACATAGTGCAGCACTTGAATCGGCTCACTGGATTGAGATTCATCCTCTTGCCACCAGGAGTCCAGGGAAGTTTCGGTCACAGGTCAATCTAATTGGGTCGAGACACTATTCTCAAAAGCACTAACTGATTCGCTTCAGGCGACGTCGTTCACGCTCTGAAAGTCCACCCCAAATTCCAAACCGCTCATCATTAGCAAGTGCATATTCGAGACATTCCGCCCGAACCTCACACGACATACAAACTTTTTTCGCCTCACGTGTGCTTCCACCTTTTTCAGGAAAGAAAGCTTCTGGATCAGTCTGCGCACAAAGTGCTCGCTCTTGCCACGCGAGGGCTGGGTCAATAAACGGAAGCCCGCCTGACGGCGAGCCTTGATCGTCTGCCACTACGACTCCTCATCGCCACCTCGGTCAGTGGCACAGGCGAATTACACACATGTTATTCGCCCTCGTCAAGGTGGGTCGCCAACTCGGCAGTTGCTATCACGCCAATTTCTTCACTCTGTGGAAAAGTCGCACCACTCAGAACGAGGTTATCCCCAGCTACCACGCCACGTAATTCACTTCGAGGGGCGACAGTTACTCCAAAACCGAGGATTGTGTGAGAGATATGTGAATTTTCACCAATTTGGGCATTATCGAGAATCAGTGAGTTAGAAATGACAACATTCGCACCGATTGTCACATTCGCACCAATCACCGCATTATGTAGTGCCACGCTTGGATTGATTGATGTATTACTACCTACGAGCGAGCGACCATCAGTAAGTAGATCAAGATTTGCTTGCAGATATCGTGTAGGCGTTCCTAAATCCAACCAGTAAGAAGATTCAAGATAACCAAACATTCTGCTTTGTTCACTACAAAGATTTGGAAAAATCTCTTTCTCTACGCTCACTGGCCTGCCTGTTGGAATATTCATGATTACTTCAGGATTGAAAATGTAACAGCCTGCATTCATCTGTCCCTGAATTGGCGTACTTGATTCGGGTTTTTCAAGAAATTGTGTGATGTAGCCGCGTTCATCTGTTGTGACTTTCCCATACGCACGCACATCATCAAGTGGAAGCAGATGTAGGGTCACATCAGCGCTATTGTGCATGTGGCATTCAAGTTGCTTCAGGAGGCTATGACGTGAAATCACATCACCGTTAAAAATAAAAATCGGTTCAGTACCTTTTAGATACGGTAAAGAATTTCGAATTGCCCCAGCGGTGCCAAGTGGCAGTTCCTCCACTGCATAGAGCAACTCCAATCCCCACTTCGAACCATCGTGAAAATAGTCGACGAATGACGCGGGCAAATAACTCGTACTCAAAACAATTCGTTTGATGCCGACTTGAGCTGCCCGGATAAGTTGATGTTCAGTGATTGGGATATTGCCAAGCGGCAACATTGGTTTGGCAGTTGTCAGTGTCAGCGGATGTAGCCGCGTGCCAAGCCCACCCACGAGCAATATTGCTTCCACGCTTTTCCTTAGGCTCGACGAAGACTTTGAACAAATGTTGCATCTGCTGAAAAATTGAGAATCATGCTGAGCAAGCTTTGACGGCGCAGCCACTGTTGGGCGATTTCTTCATACTGCTCATCTGCATACATCAAGGAATATCCCAGGCTCAACGCAGTCAGAGATCGAATTGGATTGGTGTCGCCATCAATAGTGATGAGAGCACGGTTCACTTTTGCTGACATTCGTAACACGATATGCGATGCAAGTGCTAAGTCTGTTGTATCAAGCCGCTTGACCTTTTTGAGTGTTGCAAGAGCGAAGTCGGACAAAACATTTTGACTGCCAACGGCTATAACATTCACGTCATTCGATGAAATGACTTTCTCAGTTGGCGTGGAAAGAATTGTCGTGGGCGAATAGAGAAGCGGCCAATCCATCGCAATGCTCAGCGAAACAGCCAACGGTAATGCGCTTGCCTGTTCAGGGTTTGCAAGTACATAGCCTTCAGCATCTGTGTTTGCTTCGGCAACTGATGCTGCAAGTTCAAATTCGTCTTTTGCTGAATACATTTTGATTGAAACATTCATTGACTCGATAGCATTGATAATTGCTTGGTCTAGTGCACCAATGATGCTGACCGACCCAAAACCACGCTCCAGAATGAGTTTTGTGATTCTGGTGACATCACCGGACGGGCGGGTGACTACAAGCGCTGACCCATTGCGTGCAGCAAATGAACTTGCGATTGCAACAGAACTCGCACTTGCGGCTTGTGGATTTTGCACAAGGACCAAAGTCTTACTTGTCACCGCAGGTGATTTAGAAAATCCCACGCTTCTTTCTTCAAGAAGCCACGGCCCGAGAGCAATATTCGACGTATTGTTTTCTACCAATGCCCGCCACACCCATGTGCTTTGTAACGTGTCTCCTTCATCGGATCGAATTCGAGATCTGAATTGCTCTCCAGTAATCGTTGAAGTCTTACCATCGAGTGAGGTCGCTACTGCCGTACGTATTCCTCCCGAAGCAAAACGATCAGACAAATCAAGCGTTACGACATTTGGAAGCCCAAATGCATTTGCAACCACCGCTTGCGATCTCACTCGCGGACTCCATGTACTAACCGTGGTCGCGCCTGATGGCATCAGTGACCAAGGATCTTCAACTCCACGGTAAAAACTTCGCGGTGTACCACCCCAGACATCTTCATTGTTTTGTGAATGGCCACCGGTTGCTGCAGCATAAAACGTTTGAACTACTTGGTTCTTATTTACGACGGCCAAACCAGTTTCTGCATCAGGTGTGGTTGCATCAACAGCGGCCTTCCATCTATCGCCCAATGCGCTTGTTATTTTTGAGTAACCTACATAATTCTGGTCGCGAATATCTGCATACACCATGCAATCACAGGAACCCATTCGGCTGCGAAGCGATCCATCATCGTTAAATACACGTGAGTACGCAAAGGAGCGTGCTGCGATTGCTTGAGCAATCAGCGCCTGCTCTGGCCACGAGTTAGAGACCTCGCCAATTCCGTAGAGATATTCATTATGCAAACTGACTCGATTAGTTACTTGAATTCCCGCGGCCAGCGAATCTGTTTGCGTCGCCGCATTGATTCTCAACGACCCGAATCGATAACGTTTACTTCCTGTGAGGCTACTGCCAGCGGCGACTTCAAGAACTCCCTCAGCGTTAGGTAAATCTCGACTAAATCGGGTGCCACTCCATATCACAGTAAAGCGATTGGAAGAGGTGATGTTTTGTCCATCACTGGTAACAACGCGGATAGTGTTTCCATCATTTTGATATGTGAACGTAGCGGTTGCACCAGCAGTTAACTCGATAGATTGATCTTCAGCAGATGTGATTCTCCATCGGGCATCTTTGCCACTAACAGAAACCGTTGTAGAACGAATTCGATTATGTAAATTCACCCAGAGGTCAGCGTTATCAATGACTGGTTTCACTTCAGTGCCTTGAAAATAATACGTCAAAATTTCTGCAGCAGACTTACCTTCTTCTGCCATTGCGAACGCACCCCACTGTGACATGCCAATGCCGTGCCCCCAGCCACTGCCACTAAACGTGAAGTTTGGCGGAACTGTGGCAGGAGC
>JBDLTY010000053.1:0-5270 GCA_039805585.1 Actinomycetota bacterium
TGGTGTCAAATGACCAGAGGCTTCACTCCACTCGGCATCAATCAAAACCCATTTACGAATTGATTCAGCCTGCGACACTGCCTTATTCGCGTTGTCTACTGCTGCCTGAATCTCTTTTCGCAACTCAACGTGATTGAATATTTCTGACATTTTTGTCGTCAGCGGAAGTTTATGTCGTTCTAGCCACTGAGGAAGTGAGTCAGGATCTAGCGTAATGAGACAGCCGACGTACGGTTTGTTATCACCGACAACCATGCACTGACTCACGAGCCAGTTAGCACGCAGTCTGTCCTCAATAACAGCAGGGGCAACATTCTTGCCACCAGCGGTAACGATGAGTTCTTTCTTGCGACCGGTGATGAAGAGGTATCCATCTTTATCAATCTGACCAATGTCACCAGTGTGGAACCAACCGTTCACATCAATGGCTTCGGCTGTTGCTGCATCGTTTCGCCAATATCCCTTGAAAACATGCGGACCTTTGATGATGACTTCGCCATCATCGGCTATGCCAAGTGTTACACCTGGAATTGCTCTACCAACGGAGCCAACCTTTATCATGGTTGGTCGGTTCACTGTTGAAGCAGATGATGTTTCGGTGAGACCGTAACCCTCGAGGATAGTAAGACCAATGCCGCGGAAAAAATGACCTAGCCGTTCGCCAAGTGCGGCACCGCCTGAAACAGACCATTTCACATTCCCGCCCATTGCATGACGTAATTTCTTGTAAACGAGTTTGTCGAATACTCCGTGTTTCACTTTCAAACCTAGTGGAACTTTCCCGTTTGCAATCGCTTGCGAATATGCAATCGCAACATCCGCAGCTTGATTGAAGATTTTCTCTTTACCGGCTGATGTCGCTTTTTGCTGCGCCGAATTGAAAACCTTTTCGAAAACTCGCGGGACGGCAAGTAGGAAGTTCGGCTTGAAGACCGCAAGGTCTGCAACGAGATTCTTGATGTCTGGCGCGAAGGCGACTTTGAGCCCCGTTTCAATCATTGCAATTTCAATAATCCGACCAAATACGTGTGCAAGAGGGAGGAAAAGAAGGGTGGAAGTGTTTCGATCACCAAAAACTTCTGGCACTGCTGTGGTCACATTTCGAACCAGGAAAAGGAAATTGCCGTGAGTTACAACGCAACCCTTAGGTCGTCCTGTTGTTCCGGATGTGTAGATGATTGTGGCGACATCTTCAGGTGTCACTTTTGATCGTCGTGCATCGATGTCAGTATCTGAAATCCAACTTCCAGTTGACTTCAATTCATCGATAGCGCCACGCTCAATTGCCCAGGTGTGCTTCAGGCTTGGCATTGATGAACGTAGATCACTGACCATTGACCAGTGATTTTCAGCTTCGACAATAATTGCTACTGCTTCAGAATCATTGACAATCCATTGCAGTTGCTCATGACTTGACGTTTCATACACTGGAACTGTTATCGCACCTGCATACCAAATTGCATAATCAAGTAACGTCCATTCGTAACGAGTTCGTGACATGAGTGCCACCCGGTCGCCTGGTGCTATGCCAGCCGATTGAAGTCCTTTAGCCACCGAACGAACTTCTTGTAAGAATTGAGATGAGGTCAGTTCAATCCAGTCAGCACCAACGCGGTTGACGATTGCAGGAGTATGTGCCTGCTTCTGAGCGTGAACAAGTAAGGCGTCTGTCAGATTGCCTGAAACTGGATAGAGTTCAAGTTGCGGTTCGGTATATTGCTGCACAAATCCTCCTTGGATGTTTGGCAGAAGATAGCCAACCCAACGGGTTTCTGCTACGCCTACCGCATTTTTTGATTTACCCGCTAGTAGCAAAGGGGGAGGAGAAATTACAGTTGCCTCATGGCTCGCAATACCCAACTAATTCAGGCGTCTCTGTCGAGTGTATTTGGGGTTCTTACAGATATTGAAAATTACCCGTCCTGGATGGATGGTGTCAGCCAGATTCAAGTGAACAACACAGATTCCAAGGGCAGAGCCGAAGAAGTTGTGATGACGCTTGAAGGCATGGGTTTTCGCGACACCTTAACGCTTGCGTACCAGTGGGGTGAAACACACGTTTCGTGGCATTTGAAGTCTGCGACATTGGTGACGAAAATGCACGGCACTTTTCAACTTGAAGCACAGGGAGACAAGACGCTCGTCGATTATGAACTCGACGCGGACGTCAACGTTGCCATTCCAGGCTTTATGAAGCAAGCTGGAATTGCAAATATCGTAAAAGCGACCATGCAAAACCTAAAGGCGCGTTGTGAACGCTGATCCCAAAACCCAATGGTGGCTCTCAAGTGGACCACCGCAGCCATCAAGACCAGAAGTTCACACTTCAAGTGCAAGTTCTTTTGCGATAACACCTGAAATAGTGCAAACGGGTTTAAACCTTGCAACGGGACTTGTCGATAACATCTCGAAAGTGTTCACACAAAACGATGGCCAGATTTTGCATGACGTAAGCGTTTGTGGTGTGTGTCCAGTTTGCGTAGCACTAAAGGATTTGAAAAAGAAAGATCCAGAATTAGCATCCCTCATTGAATCAGCACTCGCAGGCGTAACAACAAGTTATGAAAAAATCAAAGAGCGCTTACCAGATCTGCTTGAGCCGGTGACACGAATCATCGTTGACTCGCTCGTGCAATCGGTCATTAAGGGGAGATTTTCATGAATGCGCATATTGGTGTGGATCTTGGTGGAACAAAAATTGCTGCAGGACTTATTTCTGATGATGGAACCATCTTGAGTTCACAAAAAATCGCAACGCCGCGCGATAGTGCAGAGTCAGTAGTCCAGGCACTTGTGGAGGTAATTCGACCTTTGAAAGTTCAAGTGCCTGATGCAAACATTTGTGTTGCGGTGCCCGGATTTGTTGCAAAAGACAATGCTGAAGTATTGATTACACCGAACCTGCCGCTCAGAATGTTTAATCTGAAGGTTGAACTTTCAAAGCACCTATCAGGAGATATTCGCATCGAAAATGATGCCAATGCTGCAGCGTGGGGAGAATACCTCTACGGAGTTGCACGGGGTTTTGAGAACGTGGTCGTGTTGACAGTTGGAACGGGACTCGGTGGCGGACTCATTCTCAATTCAAAACTCTATCGGGGGAGTTTCGGCGTTGCCGCAGAACTCGGTCACATGACCATTGCTCCTGATGGATTGTTATGTGGTTGTGGAATGCATGGTTGCTGGGAGCAATATGCAAGTGGTAACGCACTCGTGCGAACTGCTCGCGAACTTGCAAGCGTGACGCCAGAAGCTGCAGCCGTGTTGCTATCACTTGGCGATGGCACTATCGAAGGAATACAAGGGCCACACATAAGCAAAGCAGCAATGATTGGTTGTGACGTGGCACTTCGCGCCTATCAGGAACTTGGAAAATGGCTCGGGCAAGGTATTGCGAGTTTGACTGCGCTACTTGACCCAGATCTCATCGTGCTTGGTGGTGGCGTTGCTGAGGCGGGAGCTGCACTCTTGAATCCGGTTCGACAATCACTTGATGTTCATCTTTCTGCAAGAAATTTTCGAAAAGCACCGGAGGTACTCATAGCGAAACTTGGTAATGAAGCGGGTATCGTTGGCGCATCTGCATTAGCGAGAGGCTGACGTGCTCTACTGGATATTGAAGACAATCGTTCTTGGCCCAATTATTCGCCTTCTCTTTAGACCAAAAGTGATTGGGCGAAATAATATTCCAAAACATGGTGCGGCAATTTTGGCATCGAATCATCAATCGTTTTCGGATTCAATTTTCCTTCCGCTTGCAGTTCCACGAAAGATTACTTTTCTTGCCAAGAGCGAATATTTCACTGGTAAGGGAGTGAAGGGTTTCTTCACGAAGATGTTTTTCGCGGGAGTTGGCCAGGTTCCAATCGATCGAAGTGGTGGACGAGCATCCGAAGCTGCTGTCTACACCGCGGTAGAAATTTTGAAGTCGGGCAAATTACTTGGAATATATCCGGAGGGAACTCGTTCGCCCGACGGTCGGCTCTATAGGGGGCGAACCGGCATCATTCGTATTGCTCTTGAAGCAGGTGTTCCAATCATCCCAGTGGCACTCAAAGGTACGTTTGATATTCAACCGCCAGGAACCCTGGTACCGAAAATCAAACGAGTCACTATCACGTTCGGGGAGCCCATGTACCTCACTGAATTCAAAGGTAAAGAAAAAGACCTCGGCGCACTTCGAGACGCAACAAATCTGGTGATGCAACGATTGCAAGAACTAGGCGGTCAGCAATACGTGGATATTTATGCCACCAAGGCAAAAGAAAACCTGCAAAGCACTGAAGCCGAACTACCCACTGAAGAAAAAACTAGTGAGTGACAGGTTTACCCATCGGTTGCCCAATATCACGTAGCAATTCTTCAAACCATGAGTGATTCTTGGGATTGAATGGCTTTCCACCTTTGATTCGCTCAAATTCAATCGCGCGAAGTTCACCTTCTCGTTCTTCATCATGGCCAACGAGTCCTGCTACACCGTTCAAGGCAGCATCCACTGCTACGTGAACACACTCGCGAATCAACTGCAAATCCGTAGCGTTTGCTGGTGCTGAGCGCGCGAAATAACCGCTCTTTTGGACCAGGACTTTTTCCGCCCCAATCATTGGCCCGAACTGTTTACCAAACCAACTACCTGGGTTGATGAGATCTATTTTGACATGTCCAAAAGCATCCCGTGGTACGTCTTCTCCGTTGGCGATCATTTCTTCAACAATTGCATCCACACCTGCACCTTCGGATAAGAAAATATTCACATTGCCTTGCGTTGAAAGAATACGCTTCAAGCGCTCTGCTTCACTCTGTAAATCAACACTGAGTTCAGGTACATATACTGCGTGGATGTCTCGACGATTTTGGCCGACACCAAACTCGGCGAGCCACGTGTATTCCGCTAAGAGTTTTCGATAGGAAAGAGCGGTAGCTGCAGTTAGCCAGCCAGAATGTCGACCCATAACTTCGTGAATGACGAGCATATTTGGATTAGATGAATGTTCTGATACCACGTTTGTGAAGAAGCGGGCACCTTCTTCGGCGGCGGTCCATGCGCCCAGACTCTGGGCGATTGGCACGATGTCATTATCGATTGTTTTTGGCAATCCGACGACAGTCAGCCCGTAATTGTTTTGTTGAAGAAATGCTGCAAGATCCGCGGCAGCGGTATTTGTGTCATCGCCACCGATGGTGTGTAGAACATCAACTCCATCTGCAACCAACTGATCGGCTGCTACTTGTTGTGGGTCCTCACCCTCTTTGACTAACCCACGTTTGAC
>JBDLTY010000054.1:0-10399 GCA_039805585.1 Actinomycetota bacterium
CAAAGGACTGACCATTCTCACGCCACATCATGGAGAAGCACTTCGACTTGCTGAATCTCTTGCAATTGATACTTCAGAAAGTGAGCATGTGTGGGTGTCACAGATAGCGAGAAAGCTCAAAGTGCTTGTTGCTTACAAGAGCGCGCACGGTTTTATCGCCTTACCAGATGGAACATTCTTCTTTTCAGATACAACGGCAAGTGCACTAGCCACAGCAGGCACTGGTGACGTACTTGCTGGATTGATGGGAAGTTTGATTGCCCGACATAGTCCAACGACTCATAAGCAGCTTGCCCACATCGCGATGGGAGCCGTCATTCTGCATTCATTAGCAGCACAGCTTTCGGAAGAGAATTCTGTGAATGCAACAGCCTTTGATATTGCTCATGAGATTCGTAACGCCATTTCAATACTTCAGAATTTAGGTGAAGAATGAGTGTTGTGAGGACAAATCGAGCGTATGCAGAAATACATCTTGGTGCACTTCAACATAATGTGCGAGAACTCAAATCTCAGGTCAATTCTCGACTCATGATTGTGGTGAAAGCCGATGGCTACGGACACGGAGCTGTGCCTGTAGCACTTGCTGCTCGCGAGGCTGGAGCCGATTGGCTTGGGGTTGCATATGTTGACGAGGCACTTGATCTTCGCAATCACAAAGTTGGCGGACCAATTTTGGCGTGGCTCTTGAGCGTTGATGACAATTTTGAAGATGCAATCTCGGAGAACATAGATTTGTCTGTCGCGACCGTAGAGCAACTTGAAGTTACTAATCAAGTAGCAGAGAAGCTTGATGTTGTGGCATCAATCCATGTCGAAATTGATACTGGGCTTTCTCGCTCTGGGGTTGCTATGAAGTGTTTATCTGAATTCTTTGAGGCGCTTCAACATATGAAGAATTGCAAAGTGATTTCGCTGTGGTCGCATCTTGCCGCTTCGGAAGATCTAGCCCACAATGCGAATAAATTACAGATTGACACGTTTAACGAGGCGGTGAAGCTTGCCGATGTCATGGGAATTTCATATGAGTTTGTGCACCTTGCCAATTCTGCGGCAACCCTTTTAAGCCCTGAATTACATTTTGGAATGGTTCGATGCGGAATTGCTGCATATGGGGTAACTCCTGGTGGCGATGTTGGTGATATTCGTGCTTTCAACCTAGAGCCAGTTATGAGAGTTGTGAGTGAGATTGCTCAGGTTAGGCGGGTAGAAGCGGGTGCGGGTGCTTCGTATAACCATACCTGGATTAGTGACAAACCCACCACATTGGGATTGGTTCCACTCGGCTACGCAGATGGTATTCCACGCAATGTTGGAAACAAAGCCTCAATCACATATAACAACAAGCAGTATCCAATTGTTGGCACAGTCTGTATGGATCAATTCATTGTTGACTTTGGTGACGACGAAATAAAGATTGGTGATCAGGTTGAGATTTTTGGACACTCGATTGATGCTCACACTTTTCATCAAACAGCCGGTGGAATTGGGTATGAGCTTGTAACCCGAATTGGTGCTCGGCTAGAAAAACGATTTATGGATACTCATTTATGAATCTGTTCAACTTGGGCAAAAGTGCCGTCCTTGGCACTCTGGCAGCTGCGTTTTCAGTTGGTGCTGCAGCAGGTGTGATTGCAGAACGTGCAATTATTGGCAGAAATGTTCGCAGTCATACCCCCCACCCTCAAGAGTTCCCATCGCTTTCGGAAAACTCGTTACAGGTCATTGCCGGCGATGGCGTTCGATTACATGTTGAAGTAGATAGTGAAGCAAACACGGATGCACCAACCGTTGTCTTTCTACACGGCTTTGGACTTAACCATAATACGTTTTACTTTCAAAGGCGGGATTTGAGAAATACCGCCAATATGGTTTTCTTTGATCAGCGAGGACACGGAAAAAGCGAAATTGGCGAGAGTTCAAGTCATACGATAAGCACTCTTGCTGATGACTTGGCACACGTTTTGAATTCCACTGTGCCAGGACACGACATTATTTTGGTCGGACATTCAATGGGTGGAATGGCAATTCAGGCTTTTGCTATGCAGTATCCAGAACTGTGGAGGAATGTGAAGGGTGTAGTGCTTACGTGCACATCTTCTGGCGGCTTGATTGATTTGACGTTTGGATTACCGAAAATTTTAGGCACAATTATTCACAAAGTGACGCCACCTATGACACAGCTATTGTCTGAGAACAAACAATTTCTGGATGTATCAAGAGAAGCAGGCTCAGATCTTGTCTTGTTGATGACAAGACGTTATTCCTTTGCCTCATCCGTTCCCGCTGAGTTCACGGAATTTGTGGCTGCAATGCATGCCCATGTCCCGATGGAAGTGATTGGCAATTTCCTCAAAGACATCGAAACCTTTGATGGGCAAGCAGGTTTAAAAGCCATAGCAAGTACTAGAACAATTGTTGTCAGTGCAGATACTGACTTGATGATTCCAAAGTCCCATAGCGAAAAAATCGTTCATCACGTCCCGAACGCGGAGTTTGTTGCATTTGCTGACACCGGACACATGTTGCCACTTGAGCGGCATTTTGAATTCAGTGGCATTATTCGAAAACTCCTGCAGGAGTGTTGATGGAGAAACTCGTTCACTCTGCATCTCAGGACACCACGATTGAATTGGGACGAAAGTTTTCTGAATTTCTTCAACCTGGATATGTTGTGGTGCTTACCGGAGAACTCGGGGCTGGCAAAACTACATTCACGAAAGGTATTGCGGAAGGACTTGGAATTACCAGCACTGTTACTAGTCCAACATTCGTCATTTCCAAAGAGTACAGAACTTCACGCGGATTTGATTTGATTCATATTGACGCTTACCGCCTGCAGGGCAGTACTGATATTCAAGATTTGGGTGTTGAGGGCACTATAAACAATGCTGTGGTGATAGCCGAATGGGGTAAAGGGTTATTCGAAACACTTGGTAACCTCATCAATGTGGAGATTCAAATTGAAGATGAGCAATCACGACTCTTTAAATTTTCTTCGAGTGTAGTGAATCTTGAGAGTCTTTCACTATGAAAATCCTTGCACTCGATACATCAACGCCAGTCCTGTCTGTCGCTCTCATTGAAGACCAAGTTGTTCTCAGTGAAAGAAGTGCGGGTGAAATTACAGGTGCTCAACTTCATGGTGAAGCACTCGCAAGTCTCGTACAAGAGATTCTGCAAGAGCACTCAATCGACAAAGTTGCGGTTGGACTTGGTCCTGGCCCTTACACCGGACTTCGAACAGGAATTGCACTTGCTCAGGCTGTTGCCTTTGCCCGGCAAGTACCGATAGTTGGCATCTCTTCGCTCCTTGCGCTTGCCCATGGATTTTGGAGGCGTGGTGGTGAAGGAGGCGTTGCAGTGCTTGATGCAAAGAGAAAAGAGATCGCATGGCAAGAATTTGATGCATCCCGGATGCTGAACACTCCAACTCTGACAAAAATCGATGACATTCATATTCTCAAAGGGAAGACTATCGTTGGTCCCGCTTTTCTCACGCAACCTTCAAACGATCTTGTTGTGCATGAGGATTTTCCACCAAGCGCCCTTGATATTGCGTTGCTGAGCGCTCAAGGGTTTGGCGAAAGCATCTCTCCGCTCTATTTGCGTGCACCAGATGTAACCCCAAAGGACTCTCATGCGTGATGCTGCTCACTCAGACATTCCAGACATTCTTACTATTGAAAAACAGGTGTTTGGAACTGAAGCCTGGAGTCGTGAGGTCTATGAGTCGGAATTTTCTCTTCTCGGTTACAGCAGAATCTATAAAGTAATTGAAGAGAATAATCGAATCGTGGCCTACTTCGGCATCGCAATCGTAGATGGAACTCTTGACATCACAACGATTGCAGTGACGCCTTCACATCAGCGAAAAGGTTTGGCGTGCTTAATGATGGATGAAATTTTGAAGCTTGCACGAGACTATGAAGCGAAAACTCTAATGCTTGATGTGAAGCCAGAGAATAGTGCCGCAATAGGACTCTATCAAAAGTATGGATTTGAAGTGGTTGGACTGCGTCGAAATTACTATGGTCCAAGCAAAGATGCCTTAACAATGCAGAAAGTATTACAAAATGTCTGAACCACTAGTACTTGGTATTGAAACCTCGTGTGATGAGACGGGCATTGGAATAGTTCGTGGTTCGACGCTGCTTTCAAATGTTATTGCTTCAAGTGTCATGGAACACGCAGAATTCGGCGGTGTAGTTCCCGAGGTTGCATCGCGCGCGCATTTGACTTCGATTCTGCCAAGCTTGGATCAAGCGCTCAAACAAGCGGGGATACATCTTGATGACGTCGATGCAATTGCAGTAACGCTTGGCCCTGGTTTAGTTGGATCGCTATTGGTTGGTGTTGCGACTGCGAAAGGTTTAGCAGTCAGTATTGATAAACCGCTCTACGGAATAAATCATCTTGCAGCTCACGTTGCTGTGGATCAACTCGAGCATGGAAAATTCACGGAACCCATGATTGCTCTCTTAGTTAGTGGCGGACATAGTTCTGTGTTGAAAGTTGAAGATATAGCCAACTCCATCACACCACTTGGCGCTACATTAGATGATGCGGCTGGAGAGGCATTTGACAAAATAGCGCGAGTACTTGGCCTTGGTTTCCCTGGTGGACCTGAAATTGATGTGTTAGCACAACAGGGAGATGAAAACGCGATAGCCTTTCCACGCGGACTCAGCAAGAGCACTGATCTTGTTCGACACCCCTATGACTTTTCATTCTCGGGACTGAAGACGGCGGTGGCTCGATGGGTGAAGGAACATCCTGAGGCGAATCGTGCAGATGTTGCAGCAAGTTTTCAAGAGGCCGTTGTCGAAGTACTTCTTTCTAAGTCACTGCTGGCTTGTAAAGATACGGGCATCGAAACCCTTCTGATCGGCGGTGGGGTGGCTGCTAATTCGCGTCTTCGCCAGATAGCCGAAGCCAAATCAGAGGAACTAGGAATTCGGCTCAGGATTCCTCGTCCTGGCCTGTGCACCGATAACGGCGCTATGGTGGCAGCCCTTGGAGCGAGCCTTATCGAGGCCGGGATTGAGCCTTCAGGGCTGGATTTCTCGGTCTATTCGAGCCTGGACGTCGGGGAGATCTCAGATCGCGCCTAATTGGCACTCAATTTGAACGAGTGCTAACTCTTGCCTACAATCTCCCTTAGCACTCGAACCCTTCGGGTGCTAAATGTTCCAAATGTCGACCCCGCGACGGCGGCATGAGGGACACTGTCCATATTGTCTACAGATAAAGCGGAGGCACGACCGTGTCGGTCAACCTTAAGCCACTAGAAGACCGAATTGTGGTTCAGGCGCTTGAAGCCGAACAAACCACAGCATCAGGTCTCGTAATTCCAGATACTGCAAAAGAAAAGCCACAAGAAGGTAAAGTCGTTGCAGTTGGTCCAGGCCGCTTTGACGAATCAGGAACCAAGCGTGTTCCCCTTGATGTCAAAGTTGGCGACATCGTCATCTTCTCGAAGTATGGCGGTACTGAAGTTAAGTATTCAGGAAATGAATACTTGATTCTCTCAGCACGCGACATTCTCGCGATTGTTGAAAAATAAGTTGAAGTGTGAAACCCCGCGTATGCGGGGTTTCATCTTATGAACCCAAGGAATCTAAATGGCAAAAATTCTAGAATTTGATGAACATGCACGACGTTCCCTTGAACGTGGCGTGAACATACTTGCAGACACAGTGAAAGTTACGCTCGGTCCGCGCGGTCGAAATGTTGTTATCGACAAGAAGTGGGGAGCGCCAACAATCACGAATGACGGTGTAACTATCGCCAAGGAAATTGAACTCGAAGATCCGTTTGAAAATCTCGGCGCTCAACTCGTCAAAGAAGTTGCAACCAAGACAAATGATGTTGCAGGCGATGGCACCACCACCGCTACTGTCCTTGCACAAGCATTCGTCAAGGAAGGTCTGCGTTTGATTGCAGCGGGTGCTGCACCGATGGATGTTAAGCGTGGAATCGAAAAAGCGGTTGAGGCTCTCAAAGCAGAGCTGCAATCCCTTGCTCGCGAAGTATCTGACAAAACTGAAATTGCTCAGGTCGCCACGATTTCATCCCAGGATGTCAATATCGGCAATTTGATTGCGGATGCCTTCGACAAAGTGGGCAAAGATGGCGTGATTTCAGTAGAAGAGTCATCAACTACTGGATTAGATCTTGAGTTCACTGAAGGTATGCAATTTGATAAGGGATATATATCCCCATACTTTGTCACTGATGCTGAGCGCATGGAAACAGTGTTGGATTCACCACTGATTTTGCTGATTCAAAACAAAGTCTCAGCGATTGCTGAATTGTTGCCAGTTTTGGAGAAGGTTTCACAAACTGGAAAGCCACTGTTGATTATTGCCGAAGATGTTGAAGGTGAAGCACTATCAACCCTGGTTGTGAACAAAATGCGTGGCATCTTTAATTCTTGCGCAGTGAAAGCGCCAGCATTTGGTGATCGACGCAAAGCGATTTTGCAGGATATTGCAATTTTGACTGGAGCCCAAGTTATTTCACCAGAAGTTGGATTGAAGCTCGATCAAGCAGGACTTGACGTTCTTGGGTCAGCTCGTCGAATTATCATCACAAAAGACACAACCACAATTGTTGATGGTGCGGGTGAGACTTCTGAAGTTCAGGCTCGTGTAGGACAAATTCGAGCTGAAATCGAGCGAACTGATTCCGACTGGGATCGCGAAAAACTACAAGAGCGTGTCGCGAAACTTTCAGGTGGAGTCTGCGTTATTCGAGTAGGCGCTCACACTGAAGTTGAACTGAAAGAAAAGAAGCATCGGATTGAAGATGCAGTCTCCGCTACGCGAGCAGCAATCCAAGAAGGAATTGTTGCAGGTGGTGGAACAGCTTTAGTCACTGCTTCTAAAGTTCTCGACACAGCACTTGATACCACTGGCGATATCAAAGTCGGAGTGGAACTGGTTCGAACAGGCATTGTTGAACCCCTTCGATGGATTGCGGAAAATGCGGGCCACAATGGTTATGTTGTGGTGACAAAAGTCAAAGAGGGTTCAATCGGGTTCAATGCTGCAACTGGCGAATATGTTGACTTGATTTCTCAAGGTGTTATTGATCCGGTAAAAGTGACTCGATCTGCTTTGGAAAACGCTGCTTCAATCGCGGCTATGCTTCTTACAACCGAAGCGTTGGTTGTTGAAAAGAAGGAAGAGGAAGTTCAAGCAGGTCACGGGCATAGCCATGGACCTGGTGGACACTCACACTAAAGAAGGACAAAGCAAAAGCGCCGGCTCGGGGGGATGCCGGCGCTTTTGGTATTTGCGGAGAGAGGAACTACGCAATACGGATTTCACGCTTTTGTCGAGCATAGATTGCTTCACGGTCATCTTCGGAGAGGCCTCCCCAGATGCCATATGGTTCACGAACTTGCAGTGCATGTGCTGCGCACTGGGCGATTACAGGGCAGGTGGCACATATCGCCTTTGCGCGTGCCTCACGATTGGCCCGAGCTGGACCACGTTCGCCCTCCGGATGAAAAAAGGCTTCAGGATCTTCACCGCGGCAAGCACCTTCTAGTTGCCAATCCCATGTATCGGCTACCGGACCGGGGAGCCGAGAGATATCAGCCATGTGTCCTCCTTGTTTGGCTGAAAGATACTATCGTTTCAGAAGTTGGTCAAGGCTGACACCATGTTGTTCACCGTCGCCGAACGGTAGAAAAAGTGGGCTGAACGGTATTTTGACCAATTTCTGACAGATTTCTGATGTTCAAGGTGCGTAAAGGTGATGATGGCCACACAATTCGCCCGTGTCCGAGTTACTTTCCCCCCTCGATGATGCGGTGACTTTTACCGTGGCAGCCGTGGCCCGACGGCTTGGAGTGGCTGCTGCCACCTTGCGAACTTGGGATCGGCGATACAACTTAGGTCCAAGTTCTCATGAAGCTGGCTCGCATCGCCGCTACACCGTTGAAGATTTAGCGCGGCTGGAAACAATGCGTCGTATGGTTTACGCGGGAGTCCCTGCTGCACAGGCCGCTCAAATCGCTTTACGTGCAGACACACTCTCTTTACCAAGTGTTCAGATTCAATCCGTTGAACCAAGTGTGATTGCTGATGTTATTCCGCTTGGTAGTGCAAGTTCGGCATCTCGTGGTCTTGCTCGTGCAGCACTTAGTTTGGATCAACTCGCATGTCGCGAAATAATGACACGAAACTTAGAACAACGCGGCGTAATTTGGACTTGGGATAACGTCATTGCCCCAGTGTTGGTCGCAATTGGTGAGCGCTGGGCAAGTACTGATCGTGGAGTCGAAGTTGAACACATGTTAAGTGAAGCAACGATTACTGCACTGAATGGTGTCACTGGCAAGATGCAAACTCCAAAAAACACACGGCCAGTTTTGTTGGCTGCTGCCCCAGATGATTTGCATTCACTTCCATTGAATGCTGTTGCTGCTGGCTTAAGTGAAAAAAGTATTGGTGTTAGATCTCTTGGCGCGCGCGTACCTCACGATGCTCTAGTAAATACAATTCAAAAACTTGGCCCGTCGGCTGTCTTAGTATGGGCTCAGACTCCTTATATTTCTGAATCAGCACGTTTGGCTGGATTACCTTTTCAAAAGCCTGGAATTAAAGTCTTTGCTGGCGGACCGGGTTGGGATGCTAATTTGCCTGAAGGGGTTACTCGCGTCACCTCAATTACCCACGCAATCACCCAACTTTCCAAAGCGGCACTTGCCTAAAAATGACTGTTTTTGCCCTCACTAGACTTCGCAGTCTTGAAAGGGTGAAGCGATGAATCTCGAAGCCTCAGAAATTCAGGCAGTTACAGGCTTGACCTTCGACGATGTTTTACTGCTCCCTCGTTACAGCGAAGTTTTACCAAGTGAAGTATCGACCACCACGAGACTCACTCGAAATCTCACCATCAACGTACCACTGCTCTCGGCTGCGATGGACACAGTGACTGAAGCCAGAATGGCCATCGCGATGGCTCGACAAGGTGGAGTTGGTGTGTTGCATCGAAACATGCCATCCGAAGTTCAGGCTCAGCAGGTTGATTTAGTAAAGCGATCTGAATCTGGCATGGTCAGTAATCCAATTACTTGTTCAGAGGACCAGACTCTTGCGGAAGTTGACGAACTATGCCGCCACTATCGAATTTCAGGTGCGCCGGTAGTAAACGATGCAGGTGTATTGCTTGGCATCATTACGAATCGCGACATGCGATTTCATGATAATCGTTCAATCAAAGTAAAAGATGCAATGACGCCGATGCCACTGATTACGGCGAAAGTTGGGATTTCAAATGATGATGCACTTCAACTGCTTCGAAGCAATAAAATCGAAAAACTTCCACTTGTTGACGATAAAGGAGTGCTACAAGGTCTAATAACAGTAAAAGATTTTGTTAAACGAGATCAGTATCCGCTAGCTTCAAAAGATACTGCTGGCCGACTACTTGTTGGTGCAGCAATTGGAACTGGTGAGGATTCATTTGATCGAGCGAAATTGCTCGTCGAAGCAGGCGTGGACTTTATTGTTGTCGACACAGCTCATGGTCACTCATTTGGTGTATTAGAAATGATTTCACTCATAAAGAAAAATTCAAACGTTGATGTTATTGGCGGAAATATTGCAACTCAAGATGCTGCCTTGGCATTGATAGAAGCCGGAGCGGATGCAGTGAAAGTAGGCGTTGGGCCAGGTTCTATCTGCACAACGCGCGTTGTTGCGGGCGTTGGCGTTCCACAACTTTCAGCAATTTTCAATGCTGCTCGCGCTGCAATTCCTGCAGGTATTCCAGTGATCGCAGATGGTGGACTTCAGTACAGTGGTGATATCGCTAAAGCCCTCGTAGCAGGAGCAGATACAGTCATGATTGGTTCACTCTTGGCAGGAACCTCTGAAGCACCAGGTGAAGTGGTTTTCGTGAATGGAAAGCAGTACAAGTCATATCGGGGAATGGGCTCACTTGGTGCTATGGAAAGCCGTGGCAGTAAGAAGTCTTATTCCAAAGATCGCTACTTTCAAGATGATGTTCCAAGCGATGACAAACTCGTTCCAGAAGGTGTCGAAGGGCAAGTCCCTTACAGTGGTCCGGTTGCTGCGGTAATCCACCAACTTGTTGGAGGATTACGTGCATCCATGGGGTATACCGGTAGCGCAACTATTAAAGATTTAAAGAACAATGGTGAATTCGTGAAGATAACCTCTGCTGGGCTCAAGGAAAGTCATCCGCACCATATCCAATTAACAAACGAAGCCCCGAATTACCGACGATAGCGAGCGCGATGAGTGAATTTGACGTTGGACGTAGCAAACGAGCACGAGACGCTTTTTCGCTTGACGACATTGCAGTTGTGCCGAGCCGAAGAACTCGAGATGCTGAAGATGTGAATTTATCCTGGCAAATT
>JBDLTY010000055.1:0-5206 GCA_039805585.1 Actinomycetota bacterium
GCTCTCAAACAAAACCAGGTAGTGGAACTCAGTACGAAAATATGCAGATTCTTTACGAAGGTATAGCACCTGATGCGAAAAGTGGCACATATGTGCTTGCAGGAGATGCTCTCTTTTGGAAGTCAGTGAAGAACACGCTCTACTTCGCGTTAGTAGTTGCACCATTACAAGGAGGACTTGCACTTATTTTGGCACTGATTGTCAATTCCAAAATTCGCGGGAGAGTATTTTTCAGAACTGTCTATTTTTTCCCAGTTGTAACGTCAATGGTTGTGGTTTCAATTCTTTGGCTCTTCATGTATCAGGAATCTGGGCTTGTGAATATTGCCATCTCCAAAGTAATTCCAGGATATACGCCGATTAACTTTCTCGCCGAGCCAGCCCTTGCAATGCCTGCAATCATTGCAATGTCTGCCTGGCAAGGAATGGGCTTTCATATGCTGATTTGGCTCGCTGGACTTCAAACTATTCCAGGTGAACTTTATGAGGCGGCAAAAGTCGATGGAGCAAATTCATGGCAACAATTCAAGAACGTCACTTGGCCAGGACTTCGAAAAACCTTCATCTTCATTCTTATCACTATCACAATCGCTGCCCTCGGTCTTTTTACGCAGATTAATGTGATGACTCAAGGCGGACCGCTTGATAGCACAACAACAATTGTGTTCCACGCCTTCAGGGAAGGTTTTGGAAAACAGCAAATGGGGTACGCATCCACCATTGCTGTTGTGTTCTTCATCATTGTGGTCACCATTGCGCTCATTCAACGTCGCTTAACGAGAGATGCGGACTAGATATGAGAGATAAGCTGACATTCTCGAAGATATTCACCTATGGTGCTGCCTTAACGTTTGCGGTCATTTTTTCGTTCCCGCTGATATTTATGATTATGTCAAGTTTCAAAGATAAATTCCAAATCTTTGAAGATCTTCGGTCATGGCGAGCGTTTTTTCCAGTCGGTGATGTGAGTTTTGATCAGTATGCAGGCGTATTTTCAAGAATACCAATCGAGACTTTCTTCTTTAACTCAATCCTGATTTCATTCCTTGTAGTAGTTCTAGGTTTATTCATCAATAGTCTTGCAGCCTACGCGATAGCACGACTTCGATTCAAAGGCGCTAACACCATACTTGCTGCACTTATAGCAACATTGATTGTTCCATTTGAAACTATCGCACTTCCAATGCTATTTCTCGTGGATAAATTGCCGTACGTATATTTTGAAAATGGAGCGCTTGTTTTTCAACAGGGATGGATGAACTCCTATGCTGTGCAGATTGTGCCATTCATAGCAAGTGCCTTCTCGATTTTTCTGTTTGTTCAGTACTTTAAATCAATCCCAAGAGAACTTGATGAAGCAGCCATTATCGACGGTGCAAGTTTCTTTGGAATCTATCGAAGAATCATTGTTCCACTTTCTGGACCAGCATTTGCAACGTCTGCGATTCTGACATTTCTAGCAGTGTGGAATTCGTATCTTTGGCCTGTCCTTGCTATTCAAAAGGAAAGTATGCGGCCGGTGCAGGTTGGACTTGATTACTTCTTTGCAAGTGGTACGGATGAAGGTATGGCGTGGGGACAAATTATGGCCTACTCAACGCTCATCACAATTCCAATTATTATCGTTTTCATTGTATTTCAAAGGGCCTTCGTTGCTAGTGTGGCGAGTTCAGGAGTGAAGGGTTAGATATGTTGAAACTTGCCCATAGTTGGGTGTGGGATTCGTGGTTTGTTTTTGATGGCGAGAAGTACCATGCCTTTTATTTGAGAGCATCCCGCGCTCTTGGTGATCCTGAGCGCAGGCACCGCTATCCATTTGTTGGTCATGCCATTAGTACTGACTTAGTGCATTGGACTGAAGTTGCCGATGCTCTAGCAGTGTCTGAATCACCAGCGTTCGACTCATGGACAACTTGGACTGGCAGCGTTGTGAAAGATGAAAACGGACTCTGGTGGATGTTCTATACCGGAAGTTCTCGAGAAGATGGTGGCTTTGTTCAATCAATTGGTGCTGCTACATCACCAGATTTAATGACATGGACAAAATTGTCTTCCGAAGCATTACTGCGCACTGATGAACGTTGGTATGAACTACTTGATTTTGATAAATGGCATGATGAGGCTTGGAGAGATCCCTGGGTATTTAAGGCATCCGATGGACTTTGGCATATGTTTATTACAGCTCGCTCCAAAGATGGCGATGACAGATTTTCACGTGGTGTCGTTGGACATGCAATCAGTAGGAATCTTCGAGATTGGGAAGTATTACCGCCATTAACACCTACTAACTCAGGTTTTGGCCATATGGAGGTCTTCCAAGTTGAAGAGATTGATGGTGTGCCAACACTGTTGTGGTGCTCAGGCCCCGAACACATGAGCCAATCTGCCCGAGACAAATATGTAAAAGGTGGAATGTTTTCAACAACTGGCGAATCACTCCTCGGACCCTTTGACATTACAACTGCCACACGCTTTCCACACGATTCAATATATGCAGCCCGTGTCATCAAAAAAGACAATGAATGGTTCATGATTGGTTTTCGATATGAAGAGAATGGCGAGTTCATTGGTGAACTTACCGACCCCATTCCTGTCACTTCACTACCTGGAGTTGGTTTAGTTCCCAAGGTCAAGTGAGTCGTCGTTTACTCACGAATTTTCACATTATTACGGTACGATAACAAATCAATTGAACATTAAATATAGGCCAAATTTCACCCTAAACTCACCTGCTCAAGGCTAGATGCCGATACAGGAGATTGATATAGAGTGGCTGAGCGCTCGGTCATAGTTTCAATTAGGAACCTCAAGAAAAACTTTGGAAGTGTTGTAGCCGTTGACAATGTTGATCTTGATATTTATGCAGGTGAATTTCTTACACTTCTAGGGCCATCCGGTTCAGGAAAAACAACTGTCTTACGAATGATTGCTGGATTTGAAATCCCTGATAGCGGACAAGTGTTTTTGAACAATGAGGACATCACTAACTTTGCTCCATATGAGCGGGATGTAAATACAGTATTTCAGGATTATGCACTTTTCCCTCACATGGATGTCATCACCAATATTGAATACGGTTTACGTGTAAAAGGTGTTGAGAAAAATGAGCGACGACACCGCGCGCTTGAAGCGCTTGAACAAGTTCGACTCTCTGGATATGCCGAAAGAAAACCCCATCAACTTTCAGGTGGACAGCGTCAACGCGTTGCACTTGCTCGCGCTCTTGTGAATCGTCCAGCAGTCTTGTTACTTGATGAACCACTCGGCGCACTGGATCTAAAGTTACGTGAACAAATGCAAGTTGAACTGAAAGAACTTCAGCGTGAGGTTGGCATCACCTTCATATTTGTCACTCACGATCAGGAAGAAGCACTCACAATGAGTGATCGAATCGCCGTCTTTAATGATGGCAAGATTCAGCAACTTGATGTGCCATCAAAAATATACGAGCAACCAAAGAATGAATTTGTTGCAGGCTTTGTCGGAGTTTCTAATCTCATCACCGGAACAGTTGCTGAAACAATTCTTGGAACATCAGGAATCTGGACAGTTAGGCCAGAGAAGATTTTGCTCAATTCATATAGTGAAGGACAAAGCAAAGCTGAAGGCATCATCAAAGAAGTTGAATATCTAGGTCCAACCACACGGTTCATAGTTGATCTAGATCAAGGTATTCAGCTCATGGCATTACGTCAAAACACTAGTGAAACAAGCCAAGAGGTTGAATCCCTACGAGGATCAAGAGTCATCTTGTCTTGGGAAAAGAAAAGTGAATATCAGGTTCACAGTTAGTTTTCTGTCGGTTTGTCCGACAGAGACCCAACGGATGGTCTGTTGGGAGTCACGTAAGTGACTAAAGGAGGAGAGAGTGCACATTTCTCACTTTAAAAAGCCATTTATTTTGCTCGCTGCAAGCGCGTTGTTTCTTGCGGCGTGCTCAAGTGGCGAAACTGCAGATGGCAATGAAGCATATGCAGGTCCAGTTGGTGATACCACTGGCACAATCAACATTCTTGCTTGGCCTGGCTATGCAGAAGATGGATCAACTGATCCAAACGTGGACTGGGTTACACCATTTGAAGAGCAAACAGGTTGCACAGTTAATGTAAAAACCTATGGCACTTCGGATGAAGCCGTGCAGTTGATGCAAGGTGGCGGATACGATGTTATCTCTGCATCCGGTGATGCTTCGTTACGTTTGATTTACGGTGGCGATCTTCAACCAGTCAATCTCGACCTTATTCCAAACTATGTTGATATCTTTGAAAACCTCAAGGATCGACCATGGAATACAGTTGATGGCAAGAACTATGGTGTTCCACACGGCCGTGGTGCAAACGTCTTGCAGTACACATTGTCTGAATTCGACACGGCGCCAACGTCATGGGATATCGTTTTTGAATCCGATTCGCCAGCTGCTGGAAAAATCACAGCCTATGACTCAGCAATCTATATTGCTGATGCTGCTGTCTACTTGATGACGCACAGCCCAGAACTTGGTATCACTGATCCATATGCACTTGATCAAACTCAATTCGATGCAGCGCTTGCTTTGCTTGAACAGCAGAAGCCACTCGTTGCTGAATATTGGGCTGATTACACCAAGTACATCGGTGCTGTTCAAGCTGGAAGCATCACTGTAGGAACTTCATGGCAAGTTATCGCCAACGTTCTCAATACAGATAAAGCAACCGTTGGAGCTGTGAAGCCAGTTGAAGGTGCAACAGGATGGTCAGATACTTGGATGATTTCTAAGGATGCTGAAGCAATTGACTGCGCATATAAGTGGTTGAACTGGATTATCACGCCAGATATCAACGCTCAAGCAGCCGAGTGGTTTGGTGAAGCGCCAGCGAACTCAAAAGCATGTGACCTGACAGCAAATCCAGATCACTGTACCTTGTATCACGCTGAAGAAACTGACTACTGGTCAGATGTCTATTACTGGAAGACCCCAACTGAAACATGCTTGGATGGCCGCACTGATGTTAAGTGTGTTCCGTACTCCGAGTGGGTTAAAGCCTGGTCTAGTTTTAGAAATCAGTAACTAGAATGCGAGGATGTTGGGGGTGTCATAGACACCCCCAACTCTTACACATGAGCGTATTGACGAGCACGAGACGTTTTTTTCATGAGCGTCCACGATTTCGCATAGCACTTCTTTTGCTCTTGCCTCTGGCGTGGCTGCGTGTCGTATATGTGGGAT
>JBDLTY010000056.1:0-4543 GCA_039805585.1 Actinomycetota bacterium
AATCACCCTCATATAGGCGAGTGTTTGGCTGTGCGATTTTGCCGTTTACCTTCACGAACCCTGATTGCAGCGCATCGTGCACTTTACTACGGCTGATATCAAGCACTTGTGAGATGACGATATCGGCTCGTTGCCCTGTGATACCTGATGGAATCGCGAAATTATGCCGACTCATTGCTCTTCTTGTAGTCGATGCCTCTTAGTGATGCAAGCATGATAAGCACAACTGCCAATGTCATTGAAGAGTCAGCAATGTTAAAAATTGGCCAGTATGGAATCATGAGAAAGTCAATAACGTGACCTTGCCCAATAGCAGGTGGGTTAATCATGCGATCAATTAAGTTGCCAACGGCCCCACCAAGTCCCATCCCAGCTGCGATTTTCCAAGGTAACGTTTCAATACGATGAGCAAAGCTAATGACAAAAATAGTAAAACCTGTTGCAAATACTGTGAACACCCAAGTGGCATCAGTCAAAATGCTAAACGCCGCACCTGGGTTATACACCAAATTGAACTGAAGCAGCGAACCAATTACTTCTTCCGGCCGCCCGAACTCCAAATTTCCTTCAGCCCAAACTTTGGTAATTCGGTCGAAGAAAATGATTGGTAATGCAATGGCGAGAACGAGCAGTCGAGTGTTCACATTCTCACACTACATCGCGGCTTTGTCTGCGGCTTCCTTGCATCGAATACACATAGTTGCGTATGGATTTGCTTCTTGTAATCGCAGCTTTCCAATTGGCTTTCCACATTCTTCACAGAGCCCAAACACCTTGCTATCAAGTCGAACAATCGCTTGTTGGGTTTCTTCAACTTTGAACTGTGCCAGTTCGACTTTGGAGATCTGCATTTCTCGTTCGAGAGTCATGTTGCCGGTATCAGCTGTCTCTGCGCCTGCACCATCATCAGTGTTTTCTATCAATTCTGTTAAGACCCTTTGAGCAATATCGAGATCTTCTTGACGTTCAATTAAGTCCGACTCAAATACCTTTCGCATCGCTTTAAGTTCAGCACCTGTCCACATTGAATCATCGTCCTGAACGCGGGTCTTTTCCTTTGGCTTGCTATCTGGCTGGGCAATTGCTTCAGAGAATTCAATGGCACCTTGATGATCTAGTGGAACTGGTTCAGGAATTTCGTCAGGTGCGTAGATATATTTCCGACCACGCTTAACTGGAGCCTTTTCCGCAGCGTCATCTTCCAGCAAACTCGGCTTTGCATCTTTCGCTTTTTCTTTACTTGGCGCAGTCTTTGTTGCTACTGGCTTCTTCGATTCAGGTTTACTTGCAGCTTTCTTGGCTACTGGCTTTGCAGCAACTTTCTTCTGCACAGTCTTCTTTGCGGCTGACTTCTTGACAGGGGCCTTTACAGTGGTTTTCTTCACCGGCTTCTTGGCAGTCTTCTTCACCACCTTCTTGACGGCCTTTTTCGCTACTTTCTTGGCCGGCGCCTTTTTCGCTACCGACTTCTTCGCGACCTTCTTTGTGGCAACCTTCTTCGTAGCGACCTTTGTGACTTTTTTGCCAGCCGGCTTTGCAGCCTTGGTCGCTGGTGCCTTTTTCGCTACTTTCTTGGCTACTGGCTTTTTCGATGCCTTTTTCACTGCCATGTCCCACCTCCACTGTGCGGGCGAAGGGTAGGCGTTTTGGCTCGATTGGGCAATACGCACTCCAACCAAAGGGTGGTCAAGCGCATAACGTAGCCTTCTGCCGCTCTTGCAGAGACTTTGCAACAACTCGCTCATGTGGCGAGCGTTCTGAGCCAGCGGCTGAAGGTTGTCGAGGGTTCACCTAGTCTCTGCCCTCCACACGGCAGAAAGGCTCGAGATGAAGGCTCGAAACATTCTTGCGGGAGTAGCTTTGATTGCCCTAGCACTCACAGCATGCGCGCCTGCAGACGAAAATGCATCACCAACTCCAAGCAACACAGACTGCGCTGTTGAAAACCTTGCAGTCACCACCGCTGGCAAACTCACGATTGGGACAGATTCTCCAGCATATTCACCATGGTACGTCGATGACGATCCAAGCAATGGTGAAGGATTCGAATCAGCTGTTGCGTATGCTGTGGCAGAACAACTTGGGTTCGCCGCAAGTGACGTTGTCTGGGTTGTTTCACCATTTAATAGCATCATTGCTCCAGGTGAAAAAGACTTTGATTTCGCAATCAACCAAGTCTCAATCACCGAAGAGCGTAAAAACGCGGTTGACTTTTCCACCGGCTACTACAACGTGAATCAAGCATTGATCACCTATGCAGGATCTCCAATTGACGGTGCTACGACCTTGGCTGAATTAAAGGATGCCAAACTCGGCGCTCAAGTTGGAACCACTTCGTACAACACAATTGTTGATGTGATTGCACCAACACAAGAAGTTGCCGCATTCAACGATAACGATGTTGCAGTTAAGTCATTGAACAATGAACAGATTGATGGTCTTGTCGTTGATTTGCCTACCGCCTTTTTCATGACAGCAGTTCAACTCGATAATGGTGTCATCGTTGGACAATTTCCAACTGACAACAACGATGAGCAGTTTGGACTTGTTCTCGATAAGGACAGCGCCTTAACAACCTGTGTATCAGGTGCTGTTGATGCACTGTGGGCTGATGGTTCGCTCGATGAACTTGCCGAGCAGTGGCTAGCGAACGTCACCAACGCTCCTTACATTCGCGAGTAGTCATCTAGATTCATGACAACTGAAAGTGGCTCGTCCTACGCTCCATCCCCAAAGCGCATAGCTAGGGAAAAAGAGCGTAGGCGGGCCACTCGTCGTTCTGCATACATAGCGGCACTTTCAACAGTTATTTTTTCTCTGATTCTCATCATTGCAATTACCAGTGCGCCTGGTTGGCCAAGAGTTCAGGCTTCATTCTTTGATCCCACGATTGCGCGAGAAAGCATTCCGTTTGTTCTGCAAGGCCTTTGGCTTAACCTCCGAGTGATGGCCGTTGCAGCCATCGCCATCATGATTATCGGAACGTTGCTCGCTTTAGCCAGAACGTCGAAATCACCAATCCTTTTTCCGATTCGTGCACTTGCCGCTGCATACACTGACGTTTTTAGAGGTCTTCCACTCTTACTAGTCATACTGCTTCTTGGCTTAGGCGTTCCAGGTTTGCGACTTGAAGGGATCCCGAATTCAGTGGTTTTCCTCGGTGGTCTTGCCCTTGTGTTCACCTACAGTGCCTATGTTGCCGAAGTTCTACGTGCTGGAATTGAGAGTGTTCATCCAACTCAGCGTATGGCCGCCCGCGCACTTGGTTTAACTCAATTTCAAACACTTCGTCATGTTGTCATGCCACAAGCGATACGACGCGTAACCCCACCACTTCTCAATGACCTCGTCTCGCTGCAGAAAGACTCTGGACTTATCTCAGTACTTGGGGCAATTGATGCCATCAAAGCTGCGCAAATACTCACTGCGCGCGACTTCAATTTCACACCGTATCTGGTTGCTGGAGTCTTGTTCGTTTTACTCACTATCCCCCTGACCCGTATCACCGATTATCTTGCGAGGCGAATTGAAAAGCGTCGCGAAATTGGTGGTGGCCTATGAAACCTGTGCTTCAGCTGAAAAGCGTACGAAAATCATTCGGCAATGATGTTGTACTTCAAGATATCAACCTTGATGTGCGAAACCACTCTGTAACGGTACTCATAGGCGCAAGTGGTTCAGGTAAATCTACGCTACTTCGATGCGCGAATCTTCTTGAAGCAATCGATGATGGTGAAATATGGTTGGCGGACACCGAAATCACTGCCATTCAAGTTGATCAAGATTCAGCTCGAAAACGAATGGGAATCGTCTTTCAAAACTTCAATCTCTTCCCGCATCTGAGCGTGATCGATAACATCACCTTAGCGCCGAAAATCGTTCACCATAACAGTCCTGAAAGTGCACAGAATCAGGCAATGACATTGCTTTCGCGATTTGGGTTGGAAGCAAAAGCAAATGAGTTTCCTGACAGATTATCGGGAGGCCAGCAACAGCGGGTGGCAATTTTGCGAGCAATTGCAACTCAACCCGAAGTTCTCTTACTCGACGAGGTGACAAGTGCCCTTGATCCTGTCCTTGTCGCCGAGGTTTTACAACTCGTCGCTGAACTTCGCGCCGAAGGCTTGACGATGGTTGTGGCGACCCACGAAATGGGTTTCGCTCGAAAGGTTGCCGACCAGGTGGGTTTTCTTCACCATGGAAGACTTCTGGAACTTGGCACCGCTGAGCAAATACTTGATGATCCAAAGACTCCTGAACTGAAGGCTTTTCTCATGGCTGTGCGAGAGGCGGGACGTTTATAGTCAGCGAGTATCCTTTGCCATTCTTGACTTCGGAGACTTTCATGTACAAAAACGTGCCACCTCGCATCAATCTTGTTGCCATGGAGCACGAAATTCTCGAATTTTGGCAAGCCGGTGGAATTTTCGAACAATCCTTACAACGAAGCGAAGGTAAGCCTCGCTGGGTTTTCTACGAGGGCCCGCCAACAGCAAATGGAACTCCTGGCACCCATCACGTTGAGGCACGAGTTTTTAAAGAT
>JBDLTY010000057.1:0-11015 GCA_039805585.1 Actinomycetota bacterium
CCGTCCACTTGCGGTGCTTGATCCCCTGCGTTTTGGTCCACTTGATGCTGAGGACACGAAACGAGTCCTACCTGGCGTTGTTGCTGGCATTGGGGGATACGGCAACTGTTTAGGATTACCAACAGTGGGTGGGGAAATCAGTTTCGATGCAAGTTATGCAGGTAATCCGCTTGTGAACGCGCTCTGTATTGGAGCAATGAAGCACAGTGAAATCCACACAGCGCATGCCTCAGGTGTGGGCAACAAAGTATTGCTCTTTGGAGCACGAACAGGTGGGGATGGGATTGGTGGCGTTTCAGTTTTAGCATCTGAAACATTTAGTGAAAAAGGTCTTACAAAACGACCAAGTGTCCAAATTGGTGATCCATTCATGGAAAAACTCCTGATTGAGTGCACACTTGAAGTGTTGCGACTTGGCTTAGTTGAAGGAATCCAAGATTTAGGTGGGGCCGGTATTTCATGCGCTACGAGTGAACTTGCAAGTAATGGCACAGGTGGAATGCACGTTTGGCTTGACCTCGTACCTCTTCGAGATAGCAGTTTGTCGCCTGAAGAAATCTTGATGTCAGAATCACAAGAACGAATGTGTGCGGTTGTAACTCCTGAAAAAGTTGATGCATTTTTAGCAGTGTGTAAGAAATGGGACGTCGAAGCAGTTGTCATCGGTGAAGTAAGTGATACTGGACGTTTAATCATCGAGTGGAATGGTGAAGTTATTGTTGATGTGCCGCCCCGCACTGTCGCTCACGATGGACCGCAATATCACCGTCCTTTTGCACGGCCGCACAGCCAGGATTCATTGCAAGCAAATACCAGTACTGGCTTACCACGCCCAAAGACTGCAGCAGAACTTCGAGCGACAATTCTTTCAATGACCGCATCTGCCAACTTGGCATCAAAACGATGGGTGACAGATCAATACGACAAATATGTTCTTGGAAATACGATTTTGGCACAGCCTGAAGATTCAGGTGTTATCAGAATAGATGAAGAAACAGGGCTTGGTGTTGCAGTGTCAACTGATTGCAATTCGAGATTCTGCAAACTCGACCCCTACAAGGGAACGCAATTAGCACTTGCTGAGGCGTATCGAAATGTGAGCGTCACCGGAGCTGTTCCCATTGCTGTGACAAATTGCCTGAATTTCGGCTCACCTGAAGATTCTGGTGTCATGTGGCAGTTTGAACGAGCCGTTACGGGTCTTGCCGATGGATGTCTTGAATTCAACATCCCAGTTACGGGTGGCAATGTCAGTTTCTATAACCAAACAGGTGATGTTGCGATTCATCCAACTCCAGTTGTTGGAGTACTTGGCGTTATCGATGATGTTGAGCGCCGATTGAGCCTTCGCTGGAAGACAGATGGGGACCTGATTTATGTGGTTGGTGAAACGAAGGATGAGTTTGATGGAAGTGAATGGGCGCATCACATCCATCAGCATCTTGGTGGCCTACCACCTCAACTTGATGTTCATAAGGAAATCCAACTCTCACAAATCTTGGTAGCAGGTTCAAGAGATGGATTACTAGAAGCTGCCCACGATGTGTCGGACGGCGGCATCATGCAGGCTATCATCGAAATGTTTCTCCACTCCAAGCACAGTGCTCGAGTGTGGATACCACAAGATATTGATCCGTTTGTCTTTTCCTATTCAGAATCAGCATCAAGGGCTGTAGTAGTTGTTGCTCGAAGTGAAGAACACAGATTTGTTGAAATGTGTGGGGCACGGGGTATTACTGCACTTCGAGTTGGCGTTGTTGACTCAGAGATAAGTTCAGAGTTAACGCTTGAGATCAGTAATGTGTATGGAGAGACGCTCACATTTCTCTACCCAGAACTTCACGCCGCTCATACTGAAACTTTCACATCAGTTTTTGGAGAAACAGTCGGCTGATGAGTATCGAGATAGCCAACTCCTGTTTAGATGCTTATCGTGAAGGAAAGACACCAGATTCAGAACGTGAACGAGACGCAATTCTTTGGCTGCTGAACAAAATCGAAGCGAAAATACCAGGGAAATCGGTGGAACTACGAATCCCACCCTATGCAGTTATCTCAGTTATTCAAGGTCCAGTGCATCGACGTGGCACTCCGCGAGCAGTTGTTGAAATGAATGCTGAAACCCTGCTGAAACTCTCACTTGGCACTAGTACCTGGGAAGAATTGGAAAAGTCAGGCAAGATTCTCGCATCGGGCGAGCGAAGCAATCTCTCGGGCTATTTCCCACTTTAGGATGAGCCAGTGATTCGCCCAGATGGTCGCTTAACCCAAGATTTGAATCCTCAAGAACAAGGACCACAAGATGCCTGTGGCGTATTTGGTGTCTGGGCTCCCGGTGAAGAAGTAGCAAAACTTGTTTACTTTGGACTCTATGCGTTGCAACATCGTGGACAGGAATCTGCAGGAATTGCAGCAAGTGATGGCTCGCGCACTGTTGTTTATAAAGACATGGGTTTGGTTTCACAAGTCTTCAATGAGGGAGTACTTGAATCGCTTGTTGGCCATTTAGCAATTGGGCATTGCCGCTACTCAACCACTGGATCAAGTAAGTGGGAAAATGCTCAACCAACATTTCGCACCACAAGTCATGGTCATATTGCGCTTGCTCATAACGGTAATTTGGTGAACACTGAAGAACTTGCCAAAGAGGTTTTTCACCTTGAAAAAGGTGAACTTGTAAAGTCACGATCAGCACTACCAACAACTGATACTGAAATCCTTACCGAAATGCTTGCTAGTTTCCCTGACGTATCACTTGAAGAAAGTGCTGTGAGGGCATTCACCAAAATCAAAGGCGCTTTCTCACTCGTGTTCATGGACGATCAAACACTCTATGCTGCTCGCGATCCGCACGGCATTCGACCATTGTCACTTGGCAAACTTGAAAACGGCTGGGTCGTTGCTTCAGAAACTGCAGCCCTTGACATCGTTGGCGCTGCCTATGTTCGAGATATTGAACCAGGCGAACTTGTCATGATTGATGCAGCGGGCCTTCGCTCCAGAACCTTCGCACCTGCAACACCAACGACGTGTTTGTTTGAGTATGTGTATTTGGCACGGCCCGATAGTTTGCTCAATGGTAAGTATGTTCACGCTGTCCGTGTCCAAATCGGAAGACAGCTAGCCAAAGAGTGTCCAGCGGATGCGGACATGGTGATTCCAGTTCCGGAATCTGGAACTCCCGCTGCTGTGGGCTACGCCCAAGAAAGTGGTATTCCCTTTGCTCAAGGACTTGTGAAGAACGCCTATGTTGGAAGAACGTTTATTCAACCAACTCAAACACTTCGACAACTTGGATTGAGACTGAAACTCAATCCACTTCGTGAGGAAATCGCAGGTAAACGACTTGTGGTTGTGGATGACTCAATTGTTCGCGGTAATACTCAAAGAGCCATTATTCGAATGCTCAGAGAAGCTGGTGCTGCTGAAGTTCATGTGAGAATATCAAGTCCACCAGTGAAATGGCCTTGCTTTTATGGGATTGATTTTGCCACTCGCATTGAACTTATCGCGAATGGTTTAGCAGTTGAAGAGATTTGTAATTCTATTGGTGCTGACTCTCTTGGCTATGTGTCTCTTGAGGGACTTGTTGGCGCAACAACTGTGGCATCAGAACGCCTCTGTAAAGCCTGCTTTGATGGGAAGTATCCAATTGATCTGCCACCAGAAGATCAAATGGGTAAGTTTGTGCTTGAAAGTATTGCAAATGAGGCTGAAGGCGAAGCCCGGGCTTTGAGGTTTCCATGAGCAATGCGTATCAGGACGCAGGCGTTGATACTGAAGCCGGGGAAGAAGCAGTAGCACTTATTCAATCACTTCAATCCACAGCACTTGATGGTATCGGTGGATTTGCAGGGTTGATTGATGTGAATTTTTTGAAAGATTACAGTAACCCTCTTCTTGCAACTGGTACCGATGGCGTGGGTACCAAAATAGAAATCGCTAAAGCACTTGATAAACACGACACTATCGGTATTGATCTCGTTGCCATGATTGCCAATGACATTGTCACCACAGGTGCTAAGCCACTCTTTATGACCGATTACATCGCCACTGGCAAAGTGAACCCTCAACAAATCAAGGACATAGTTTCTGGGATTGTTCGAGGGTGTGAAATGACAGGGATGAAACTGGTGGGTGGTGAAACTGCTGAACATCCAGGTGTGATGAATGATGATGACTATGACCTTGCAGGCGCCGCTGTTGGTGTCGTTGAAAAAGATGAAGTACTAGGAAGTGACAAAGTAAAAGCAGGAGATGTGCTCGTAGCACTCTCATCATCTGGAGTTCATAGCAACGGCTTTTCCTTAGTCAGGAAAATCATCAAAGATAATAAACTCGATTTACATAACACCTATTCACTTGCAGACACCCTTGGTACCACACTGCTAACACCAACTACTATCTATGTTCAAACCTGTCTTGATTTGATATATAAACACCAATCAAACATTCATGCACTTGCTCACATCACAGGTGGTGGTATTGCTGCGAATGTTGCGAGAGTGATACCAGAGAATCTCACTGCAGTGATTGATAGATCAACCTGGCAACTACCAGCGATTTTTTCCTTTTTACAAAACACAGCAAATGTTGAAGTTTCATCGATGGAGAAAACCTTTAATCAAGGTATCGGAATGATTGCAGTTATGGATAAAGCTGCAGTGCGTGAAACTGATGGTATGTGGGTGTGCGGGGAAGTTCGGATACGAACTGAGACAGATATTTCAGATAGTCCGGCTAAAGGTGGAAAAGGCGGAGCGGTGATACTTCAGGGCAATTACCGCTGATCTTCATCGTCCCATTCATCGACGTATTCGTCGTCTGGGTCTTCTTCAACTTCCTCAGCATCAAATTCTTCGTCATTATCGACTGATTTGGAACCTGCGAGTTCAGCCTGAAGAGCTTGAATATCCATTTCTGGAGTTTCATACTTCAGTGCACGCGCAACTTTCGCCTGCTTTGCCTTTTGTCGGCCACGCCCCATGGCGAGCCTCCTTGAAAACTAGAATCCTTGAAGAAGGCGAATCGTAGCCACTGAATCCACTTTTTTGCAGAGGGAATCTGGGGCATAAGTCCGAAATTAGAGCAAAAATTGAGTAAATTGCCACTTTTGGGGGTGTTCTGAACCACAATTTAGTGGCAAAGTACACCCAAGGAGAGGCGGTCACGGTGGCAGACTCTGAACGAATGTTGCGACCCCGCGAAGTTGCCCTGCTCTTTAAGGTAGATCCAAAGACTGTTACCCGCTGGGCAAAAACCGGACGATTGAAGCCAGTGACGCTACCAAGTGGTCATCGCCGCTACCGGGCCTCTGATGTTGAGGCATTGATGTCTTCATCATCCCGTCGTGCTCGCCCTATCGCGCAGCACACCTGCAGTCGATGTGGAAATACAGTTATTTGTGAAAGTTGATTAGCCTTACGCCATTGAACGAGACCCGTAAGGGCTTGGAACAGAACGAGGCGAAATGGAAACCGCTCCCCGCCTAACAATTGGGGTTATTGGTGCTGGCCGTGTTGGTAGCACACTCGCAATAGCACTTTCCAATCATCATAACGTCACCCACGTTCACACTACCTCTGAAAACTTCAAAATTCGACTATCAAAAGAAATTCCAGGACTCAAATTTTCTGACATCGAAACTATCATCAACGAATGCCAAACAGTTCTGTTCGCAGTTCCTGATGATGAGCTTCCTGGGCTTATCCAAGGAATTGCATCAACGATTGGATTTCAACCACAGCAATTTGTTATTCACACTTCTGGACGCTTCGGCATTGATGTATTACTCCCGGCTCGAAGTCAAGGAGCAATTGGCTTTGCGATTCATCCAGTGATGACACTCACTGGTAGAAGTGAAGATCACAATCGATTACATGAATGCCCTTATGTGATTACGTGTGAAAAGGAACATGAACCAATTGCAGCAACCCTCGTGATAACACTTGGTGGTGTTGAATTCTTTGTCAAAGAAGAAGATCGAGCGCGTTATCACGCAGCCCTTGCACATGCTTCAAATCATCTCAACACCATCATCCAAGAAAGTAAGAAGGAACTTGCTGATATTGGAATTCAACAACCTGAGCTACTTCTTGAGCCACTGGTAATGGCCTCCGTTGAAAATGCACTGCTATCAGGCATTGATCTCCTCACCGGACCCATCAGCCGTGGCGATAGTGAAACTATTCGTGCGCATATTGTGAGTTTGAGTGATTCCCCAATGCTTGAAACCTATAAGTCTCTGGCTCTTGCTACCTTGAGTAAAGTGAGAGGAAAACTTGAGGAAACCGAGATAGAAGCAATTGAAAGAGTGCTTCAATGAACATCATCCAAGATATCGAACTCCTAGAAATACTGCCTCATCCAATTGGGTTTGTACCAACCATGGGTGCACTTCATGAAGGGCATCTAGAACTTGTAAAAAGGGCTCGTGCTGATATTCGATTATCTGGCACTGTCATTGTCAGTATCTTTGTGAACCCCCGCCAGTTTTCAGATACGAACGATTTCAAGACCTATCCGAGCACCCTCGATAATGATCTTGCATTGCTAGAAAGTGCTGGAGTTGACGCAGTATTTATCCCAAGCGTCGATGTGATGTATCCGGAAGATCTTGAACTACCAAAATTTGAATTAGGCAAGGTCGCTGACATCCTTGAGGGAGAAGATCGCCCCGGACACTTCTATGGGGTAGCAGAGGCGGTGTACCGCCTCTTCGATCTTATCAACCCCGATATCGCATATTTTGGGGAAAAGGATTACCAACAATTAGTTATCGTCAAAGACCTTGCAGAGAAATATTTTGAAAATCTTGAAATCAGGTCAGTGAAAACTGTTCGATCAAACTCAGGACTTGCACTCTCTAGCAGAAATGTGAGATTGAGTGAAGATGGACTACTGCTTGCTGGGGAGATCTACAAAAGCATGCGCGATACCAAGAAGTCAATTGAGTCAGCTGTTGATGTTGAGAGTTCACTCAAAGCGGCTCAATTGGGCTTTGAGTCCAAAGGTATTAGTGTTGAATATGTGAAAGCAATGAATGCCTCACTTACTGATACTTTCACATCAGGAGTTGGCAGATTACTCGTTGCAGTCATCATTGAAGGTGTCAGGTTGATAGACAATATCGAATTGAGTAAGTCATGACATCAATCATTAAACGACTCACAGCACCAAATCCAGGTTGGTTTGCAAGTGCTGATGTGATTGTGGTGGGAAGTGGTATTGCAGGTCTTGCCACAGCGATTCGCTTACGTGAATCTGGCTACAAAGTCATGATTGTGACCAAAGCAAATGTTGATGAGGGTTCAACTCGTTGGGCTCAAGGTGGAATTGCAGCAGCACTTGATCCAACTGATTCACCAGCAGATCATTGGCGTGACACAGTGGTAGCAGGAGCAGGGCTTTGTTCAGCTGAAGCTGTGCAAGTGTTGGTGACTGAAGGGCCACATGCTGTAAGACGATTGATTGAGTGGGGAGCAAAATTCGACACCACAAAATCCGGTGACATCGCCCTCACTCTCGAAGGTGGTCATCACCATCGGCGCATTGCGCATGCAGGTGGCGATGCAACAGGAGCAGAAATTTCTCGAGCACTCGTCGAACGAATTTCTGCAGATCCAGGAATTGAACTTATCGAACATGCCCTCGTACTTGATTTACTCAAGGCAGAAGATAATTCTGTGCAAGGTCTTACTTTGCATGTTCTTGGTGAAGGACAAAGAGATGGAGTTGGTGCAGTCCTTGCACCTGCTGTTGTGTTAGCAACAGGTGGCATCGGTCAAGTTTTTTCTCAATCAACAAATCCGAAAGTTGCAACTGGTGATGGCATAGCAGTAGCACTTCGAGCCGGAGCAGAAGTAGCAGACTTAGAGTTCATCCAGTTTCATCCAACTGTGCTTTATGTTGGAAGAGATGCTGAAGGACAACAACCACTCATCAGCGAAGCAGTTCGCGGTGAAGGTGCAATCCTCAAAGACAGCAACGGCAATGCGTTCATGGCACGCTTCCATCAAGATAAAGATTTAGCACCACGAGATATCGTCTCTGATGCAATCATGACCATCATGAAGGAACAAGATCTTGAACATGTGTGGCTCGATGCAAGGGGACTTGGTATCGACTGGAATACACGATTTCCAAGTATTTATGAAAGTCTTAAAAGTCATGGCATAGATCCAGAAACTGATCTCATCCCAGTAGCACCGGCCCAGCACTACCACTCAGGTGGTATCCGTACAGATCTCTACGGCAGAAGCACACTCACTGGACTTTTCGCCTGTGGTGAAGTTGCCTGCACAGGAGTCCACGGAGCGAACAGGCTTGCAAGTAATTCACTTCTTGAAGGACTTGTCTTTGCTGAACGTATCGCTGCATTACTTGCAAGCGGACTACCTGAAAAACGTGAAGTGTATTCTCAGAATACATTTAACAGATTGCTGGATAACTCACTTCGCAGGTCCCTCCAACACATGATGAGTAGAAATGCAGGGGTTTCACGAAGTGAAGAGTCCCTTACTCAAACTCTCGATTTCCTCTCACCGCTATTAGATAGTAATGAATCATTAGAACCCTGTGCGGAAAACTGGGAGATGACGAACCTTCACACTCTCGCAACTGCTATCGCCCATGCCGCGCGCATCAGAACAGAATCGAGGGGATCACATAGAAGAAGTGATTACCCAGAGAAAAGTGAATCGTGGCTCAAACGAGTCGTTGTGAGTGCAAATGAGGAACTTCATCACAGGTTTGAACCAGTTCCCCAGGTGCCAGACATGAAAGAGGTGCAGTGATGGACTTCAAAGCACGGTTTAATGAACTTGGTCTTTCCTTTGAACCTATTGAGACACTTGTAGCACTTGCACTCAAAGAAGACATGCCAAGTGTCGATGTGACAGCAGAATCAACAATAGATCCAGAACAAATAAGCACTATGGAACTTGTTGCAAGAAAAGCCGGAGTTATTGCAGGACTTGAAATTGCCGCCTACATATTCAATATCGTGAGCAAAGAGAGAGCAGATATTGAGTACTTTGTGAAGGATGGGGATGTTGCCACGCCTGGAACGAAGTTGTTGGCAGTTACTGCGAACACTAAAGCTTTACTTCAAGCAGAGCGACCAGCACTGAACTTCCTCTGCCACCTTTCAGGTATTGCGACCTTGACTCACGCTTGGGTTCAAAAGGTGAGTAGCACAAACACAAAGATTCGTGATACCAGAAAGACCACTCCTGGAATGCGGGAACTTGAGAAATATGCAGTGAGAATGGGAGGTGGAATAAATCACCGGATGAATCTCTCCGATGCGGCACTCATCAAAGACAATCACATTGCATCAGCCGGAAGTATTCAAGAAGCAAAGACCCGCATTACTGCGGCTCATCCAGATGTAACAATCGAAATCGAAGTTGACACGCTCGACCAACTCAGAGAAGCACTAGCGTGTGGATTTGAAACCATCTTGCTTGATAACTTCTCTATCGAAGACACAAAACATGCAGTAGAAATCACAGACAAACGAGCGAAACTTGAATCAAGTGGTGGGATTACTGGAGAGAATGTTTTGGATTACGCGAAGACGGGCGTTGATTTCATAGCAATTGGAGCTCTCACCCATTCAGCTCCAATTCTTGATATCGGTGCAGATTTGAAAGGAAACTAAATGCTTTTATGTATTGATGTTGGTAACACCAACACCGTTCTTGGAATCTATGATGGTGAAGAACTGGTCGACTCCTGGCGAATCACCACAGATTCAAGAACCACTGCCGATGAACTAGCACTGAAGTTTCAAGGACTCATCGATGAAGACATCACAGGGATAGCACTCTGTTCAACAGTTCCAGCAGTACTTCATGAAATGCGCAGAATGCTCAACGAATACTTCATTGATATTCCACGCGTGATTGTTGAACCAGGAATCAAAACAGGTGTCCCAATCCTTACAGATAATCCAAAAGAAGTAGGTGCAGATCGAATTGTCAACACGCTTGCAGCATTCACGCTCTACGGAGGTCCAGCAATCGTGGTTGACTTCGGCACTTCAACAAACCTTGATGTGGTCTCTGCCAAAGGTGAGTTCTTAGGTGGAGCGCTCGCGCCAGGTGTTGAAATCTCAGTCGATGCACTTGCTCAAAGGGCAGCTCAGCTTCGCAAAGTTGAATTAGTAAAACCGGCGCATGTGATTGGTAAAAATACTGTGGAAGCGCTCCAATCAGGAACTGTCTTTGGATTTGCAGGCCAAGTCGATGGACTAGTGGAACGCATCATTGATGAACTTGGGGAAGACGTGAAAGCAGTGATCGCAACTGGCGGACTTGCTCCCGTCGTCATCAGCGAATCAAGAACCATCACGGATCACGACCCATTTCTTACACTCCATGGACTTCGACTTATCTATGAGCGCAACCAAAGTAACGAAGCTGCCAAGTAGGCTCGCCCCCTATGAGTGAAGAACTCGATCTACCGGAGCAGATGCAAGTTAGGCGTCAAAAGCGTGAACGCATCCTTGAACTTGGGTTAGACGCGTATCCTGTAAAACCTGCAGTCACTGCATCAATCAAAGAGATTCGTAGCCAATATGGTGATCTTGCAGCCGAAGCCACAACAGGTGTTGTTCATAGTGTGATTGGACGAGTTCTTTTTCTTCGAAATACTGGAAAACTCTGCTTTGCAACCCTTCGTGATGGTGAAGGAACTGAACTTCAAGCAATGCTGTCGCTCGACAAACTTGGAGAAGAGAACTTAGAAAATTGGAAGTCACTTGTGGATCTTGGTGACTTTGTGAGTGTCACTGGTGAAGTGATCTCATCAAAGCGCGGAGAGCTATCAATCTTGGCTGACTCTTGGCAGATGGTGAGTAAAGCACTGAGACCATTACCAGTAGCACATAAACCAATGTCTGAGGAAACCAGAGTCAGACAACGATATGTAGATTTGATTATGCGAGAAGATGCTCGCACCATCGCTCGAATGCGACCAAAGATGCTCGCATCTCTAAGAAACACCTTCAA
>JBDLTY010000058.1:0-7886 GCA_039805585.1 Actinomycetota bacterium
GTCCGCCGACAAGGCTGTAAAGCAGGAATTTCACTGCAGCATAGGTGGCTCGAGGACCTCCAAAACGTCCAATCAAGAAATACATTGGAATCAAAATTGCTTCAAAGAACACATAGAACACGAACACATCAGTTGCAGCAAAGACACCGACCATCATGGCTTGTGTTAGCAAGGTCAAAACTACATACTGTCGCACAGTTCCTTTATGGCCAAGCGATTCATTCCACCCGGCGAGCATGACAACTGGCACAAGCACAGAGGCAAGTGCGATGAGCAGAAGGGAAATTCCATCAACACCGAGTGAGAAATTCACCCCAAAGGCTTCTATCCAAGGATAACTTTCCACAAACTGAAGCGGCTCTGATGAATTAGTGTTGAAATTCACTGCAATCAAGATTGTGATTGCAAGTGATACTAAAGCAGAGACAAAACCAATCTTGCGAATCATGGTGTCGCTTACACCCTTGAAGATTGCCAGGAAAAGCGCTGTGATTGCAGGAATCAATATCAAACTTGAAAGCGTCATAATTACCCAAGCCTCGCAATCAGCGCAATGAGAAGTACCGCAACCACACCAAGTAGCATGATCAGTGCATACGATCGCGTGAAGCCGGTTTGAATCCTTCGAAGTTGAGATGCGATAACCCCAACAAATCCTGCAACACCGTTAACAAATCCATCAACCACTTTATTATCAACGAAGACAAGTGAGCGCGTGAGATATTGACCAGGGCGCATGAACACCGTCTCATTCACAGCATCGCCATAGAGATCAGCGCGAGCTGCTTTCGTAAGGACCGAAACTTCCTCTGGGGCAACTCTCGGTACATCTCGCGTCGCATATTGCACCCAACCAAGTCCAGCCCCAAGCAAAACCACAGCGAGTGTGACAGGAATCAAAATTGTGGCCGAAGGTGCCATGTTTGGATATGTGAATCCGACAACTGGTTCTAGCCAATGCTCAATATCAAGTACAAAGAGCAGGAGCATTCCCAACAATGCTGAACCGAACGCCAGGATAATCATTGGCACAGTCATCACCTTTGGTGATTCATGCGGATGAACATCCTTGTCCCATCGTGCAGTTCCAAAGAATGTCATCGCCATCATTCGAGTCATATAGAACGCTGTAATGCCAGCACCAATCAGTGTCACAATTCCAACTAAATAGTTGGTGTGAAACGCCGCTTTGATGATTTCATCTTTCGACCAGAATCCAGCAAACGGTGGAATACCAATGATTGCAAGGAACCCAAGCCCAAAGGTGACATACGTAACCTTCATTGCGGTTCTGAGATTTCCATAATGTCGCATGTTCACATCGTCATGCATTCCGTGCATTACTGAGCCTGCCCCGAGGAACATTCCAGCTTTGAAGAAACCATGAGTGAAAAGATGAAAGAGTGCAAAGACATACCCAACTGGTCCAAGTCCAACGCCAACCATCATGTAACCGATTTGGCTCATGGTTGATCCGGCGAGTCCTTTCTTGATGTCGTCTTTTGCTGTACCAATGATTGCACCCATTAGTAAGGTAATTGCACCGACAACAATAACAGCGGTTTGCGCTATTGGGGCCGCATCGTAAATCGCATTTGATCGCGCTACAAGATACACGCCTGCAGTGACCATGGTTGCCGCGTGAATAAGTGCCGATACTGGAGTTGGACCTTCCATCGCATCAAGTAACCAACTTTGTAGTGGGAATTGTGCACTCTTTCCGCAGGCTGCAAGTAAAAGCGCAAGTCCAATCAGAGTGAGAGTTTGTGTGCTAGCACTTTGACTTGCAAGTTCAACTTCAGCGAATGTGACCACACCGAAGGCTGCGAACATCAACATAACCGCAAGGGAAAGACCAACATCTCCTACACGGTTAACCACAAATGCTTTCTTCGCCGCAGTTGCTGCTGATGGTTTATGCATCCAAAAACCAATCAATAGGTATGAAGCAAGACCTACACCTTCCCAGCCCACATACAACAACAAGTAGTTGTTTGCCAGAACCAGCAACAACATCGCAGCGATGAATAAATTCAAATAGGCGAAGAATTTTCGCTTATTTTCATCGTGTTCCATATAACCAATTGAGTAAACGTGAATCAAACTTCCTACGCCAGTAATGAGAAGCACGAATGCAATTGAAAGTTGATCAAGTTGTAGAGCGACAGGGATATTGAAGTTTCCAACAATCATCCAATCCCAGAGATGAAGGACGACCGAACGTTCGGATTCGGCACGCCCCCACATTTCCAAAAAGGTAATGAATCCAACGATAAAGGTTGATATTGCAACCCCAGTAGCCAATAGGTGACCCCAAGTATTGGTGCGCTTACCACCAATAAGCAGGATGGCGGCACCTGCAAGTGGCAATGCCACTAACAACCAGGCAAGTGAAGTCACAACCTGCTCCTTTACAGTTTCAACAGACTTGCTTCATCGATTGAAGCAGTTTTTCGAGTTCTGAAAATCGTAATAATAATCGCCAATCCAACTACAACTTCTGCGGCTGCAACCACCATGACAAAGAATGCAACGGACTGTCCAACTAAGTTTCCATGAGCTTGGGCAAAACCAACAAAAGCAAGATTTGCAGCATTCAACATCATTTCAACGCTCATGAAAACTACGATTGCATTACGACGTACTAAGACACCAAGTGCGCCGATACTAAAGAGCAGTGCCGATAACACCACGATTGAATTAGTGCTCATCTTCACCTCCAGAAGTGGAGGCGATTGATGCAATCTCGGTACTTTCCATTACTTCTTTGCCTTTCAATGCACCACGGGCCGCAAGAGGCTTAGGAACTGAAAGTTCCGACAGTGTGCCATCGGGCAACAGAGCCGGGGTATCAACTGCGTTATGACGTGCATACACACCTGGTGGTGGCAGTGATCCAGGGTGACGACCACTCTTGAAACGAGCAACCGACAAATCTTTTTGAGTTGGTTTTGGCGAATGATGTTCACGATGAGCCAAAATCATCGCACCAAGCGCAGCTGTAATCAAAAGTGCACTGGTTAACTCAAATGCAAAGAGATAATCACCAAAAATGAGTTTCGCAAGCCCTTGCAAGTTGCCACCATTGGCACTGTTTGCACTAGCAAGCCCAACATTTTGCAGTGTGAAGTTTCCAAGTTGGCTTGCAAGTAAGAAAGCGAGTGCTAAGCCACCAAGAATTGCTGGCCATCGATGAGCGGAAAGAGTTTCTTTCAATGAGTCACTTGAATCAACACCGACCATCATGAGTACGAAGAGGAAGAGCATCATGACGGCGCCTGTATACACAATCACTTGCACCATACTTAAAAATGGCGCTTCGAGTGCTGCATACAAGACTGCGAGGCTGATCATGCTCATCGCAACAAAAAGCGCACTATGGACAGCCTTTTTACTGAACACCATTCCAAGTGCACCGAGAACAGCAATGATTGCGCATGACCAGAAAACAAAACTCACGCTTGATCACCTGCTGCTTGGACACCTGCACGTTTGGCCACTTCAGCAATTTGCTCTGGTGTCGCTTTAGTAATTAAACCCTTGTAGTAATCCTTTTCAGTTGTTCCTTCCACCATACTGTGTGGCGGAGGAACCATTCCTGGCATCAGTGGGGCTAGCAAATCCTTCTTTTCATAAATCAAACTTTCGCGGGTTTGATCAGCAAGTTCAAATTCATTCGTCATAGTCAAGGCCCGCGTTGGGCACGCCTCGATGCATAGTCCACAGAAAATGCAACGCAAGTAATTGATCTGATAAACACGTCCATAACGTTCACCTGGAGAGAAGCGCTCACCTTCAGTGTTGTCTGCACCTTCAACATAAATCGCATCAGCTGGGCACGCCCACGCACAAAGTTCGCAGCCAATACATTTTTCAAGGCCATCTGGATGTCGATTGAGTTGATGGCGACCGTGAAAGCGTTCTTTCGGTGGATAAATGTCTTTTTCTTCAGGATACTGTTCAGTTGTTCGCTTCTTGAACATGTTTGAAAATGTGACCCAGAAACCGCGGACAACTTGTGGAAGTAGTGGCATGGTTATTTTTCCTCCACCTGTAGTTGGGTTTTTTGTTGAAGTTGCATTGGTGGCACAGGATGCCCGCCTGCAAACGCATCAAAGTTCTTATCAGTCACGGTTGGCTTACTCAATTTCTTCTTCTTGGCGAAGAAGAATTCGTAAACCAAGAGTCCAACAAAGATGAGAGCGAATGGAACTGTCAATGATTGCAGCATTTGAGTGAAATCCCAGTTGAATTCATTGCGTAGTGCACGCGCGGTTGCAACAATCACAATCCAGCCGATTGAAACTGGTAACAGGAACTTCCAGCCAAACTTCATAAACTGGTCGTATCGCAAACGTGGAAGTGTTCCGCGCAACCAAATGAAGACGAAAATGAAAGCAGCAACTTTGCCAAAGAACCACAACATTGGCCACCAACCAGTATTTGCACTCTCCCAGAGGGAAATCGGCCACGGTGCACGCCAGCCACCGAGGAATAGCGTGGTTGCAAGTGCTGAAACAGTCACCATATTGATGTATTCGGCAAGGAAGAAGAGTGCAAACTTCAACGAAGAGTACTCAGTATGAAAACCACCAACCAATTCACCTTCTGCTTCAGGCAAGTCAAATGGTGCACGGTTCGTTTCACCTACCATGGAAGTTACATAGATGAGGAATGACGGTAGAAGCAGGACGATGAACCACGTGCTTGCTTGAGCATTGACAATTTCTGATGTGGAGGCCGAGCCTGCATACAAAAATACAGCAACAAATGAAAGTCCCATTGGAATTTCATAGGAGATCATTTGAGCACTTGATCGAAGTCCACCAAGTAATGAATAGGTCGAACCAGAGGACCAACCAGCAAGTACGATTCCATAGATACCAATCGATGCAATTGCCAAGACATACAGCACCGACACCGGAAAATCAGTAAGTTGAAGTGCGGTGGTGGTCCCAAAAATCGAGACTTCAGGACCGAAAGGAATCACGGCAAACGTCATAAAAGCCGGAACTGCTGAAAGCACTGGTGCTAACCAATACACAGGCTTATCGGCAGCCTTCGGGATGATTTCTTCTTTGAGTGCAAGTTTGATGCCATCCATAAGTGACTGTAAGGAACCGCCAGGACCTACACGGTTAGGCCCAATGCGTTGCTGCATCCACGAAACAACTTTTCGTTCCATAACAATTGTTACAAGTACGACAAGAACCAAGATAACAAACACACCGAGTGTTTTAAGAATGATGAGCCAGAGAGGATCCATGCCAAATGTGGACATTACTTCCTCCCTCTTTTGACTTTGACAACACTACCGTGAGCCGCATGCAACAGTGAACGTACTGCTGACTCTCCAGAATTTGTCGGCAGCCACACCATTTCACCATGACCATCAACAATCACTACAGGCAGCGCTATCGAGCCAGCAGCGTTCGATACCGTGATTACTTCGCCATCTTCAACGCCAAGATCATCAGCCAGTTCAGCGCTTATTCGTGCTACAACTTCGCGAGCAGTTGCTTGCAAGTAAGGCTCTCCTGTTTGCATTACGCCGTTGTCAATGAGTTGTGGCCAGGTGCTAAGGGTGATGCCTTCAACCTTTTCACTCTTAACATTTGGCGAATCAACTCTGCGTGTAGGTTCACCGAGTTGTTTGAATTCCCTGCGTAATTCGAGGGTCTCTCCCTTTGCGATAAAGACATCCATTGCATCGGCGAGCATAGATAGCACTCGAGCATCACTCATGGAATTGTTATCACGAATCGCCTGCGTGAATGGACGATGTCGTCCTTCCCAATCAATAAAGGTTCCAGATTTTTCAGTGACGACTGCAACCGGAAATACGACATCGGCAAGAGCAGTAATCGCAGTCGGACGCTGTTCGAAACTCACTACGAAACTTGCAGCATACACAGCATCGAGCGTTCCAGCAGGATCAAGCGTGTCTTCTGCATCAAGTCCAGTAACAATCAAAGCATCAATGTCGCCAGACTGGCTCGCCTTGATGATTTCAGAAAAGTCTTTACCACTTTCATTTGGAATATCACTTGCTGGAACATTCCAAAGTTTGGCGATTTCATTGCGAGATTCATTATCGCTAATACTCCTACCGCCAGGAAGAAGTGTAGGAAGTAATCCTGCATCGAGTGCAGCACGTTCACCTGCACGACGTGGCACCCAAGCAAGTTTGAAGCTAAGGGATTGTTGTTGTTTTAGAAGTTCTGAGAAAAGACCAGGCACACTCGCTGCACGCTCACCGACCAAGACAACTGTTTCTGCATCTAATTCCAAATCTTTCAGTGCAGATACTTCGTCACCTGGTTTTGCGCAGATAACGTGTGCATCAAGTTTGTAGGAACCCTCTGTGATGTGTGAGGAAACGACCGAAACTTTCGTTTTGCGCTTCTTTATTGCTTTTCGCAATCGAAGTTGAATCATTGGACTTTCATCTTCAACTTCAAGTAGTACAAGTACGACGTGCGAAGCAGTTTCTAAATCACTGTACGTGACAGATTGCCCTGAACCTGCGACGAATGAGGCAAGGAATTGCTCCTCTTCTTTCGAATGTGGTCGTGCTCTGAAATCAATATCATTCGTTTTCAACGCAAGGCGAGCGAATTTCGAAAGCGCATACGCATCTTCAAGTGTGTGGCGTCCACCTGCAAGAACTGCTCCAGATTTCGCATTCTTCAAACCTTCAGCCGCAATTCGTAGTGCTTCGGGCCATGAGGCTACTCGCTGAGTGCCATCAGCATCACGGACTAGTGGTTGAGTAAGTCTTCCTTCTTGCAGATATGGGAAAGCAAAACGTCCCTTATCGCAGTTCCACTCTTCATTGACTTCTGGATCATCCCAGGCAAGACGTCGTTGGACTTGTCCGCGACGTATATCTGTGCGAAGAGAGCAACCGCTTGCACAATGCTCGCAGGTTGTTGGCACTGAAACTAAATCAAATGGGCGTGACTTGAACCGGTATTTCGCGGATGTCAATGCACCTACAGGACAAATTTGAATTGTGTTACCTGAAAAATACGAATCGAAGGGTTCATCTACACTGATACCAACTTGCTGTTGCGCGCCACGTTCAAGTAACGCAAGCATTGGATCGCCTGCAATCTCATCGGCAAATCGTGTACAACGTGCGCATGAAACACAGCGTTCACGGTCCAACAAGATTTGAGCACTGACATTGATTGGTTTTTCAAATTCGCGCTTCGCCCCATCAAATCGAGTTTCACCGCGCCCATTGGTCATAGCCTGATTTTGAAGCGGACACTCACCACCCTTGTCACACACTGGGCAATCAAGTGGATGGTTAATCAGTAGAAACTCCATCACACCTTGTTGTGCTGCATCAGCAATTTCAGATGTGTACTGAGTTTTCACAACCATTCCTTCAGCGAGGGTAGTTGCGCAGGAAGGTTGTGGTTTTGGTTGGCCTTCAATTTCAACTAAACACGCACGACAATTCGCGACAGGCGCGAGCAGTGGATGATCACAAAACCGAGGAATCTGAATACCAATTTGCTCAGCGGCACGAATAACTAGGGTTCCTTTTGGAACTTGAAGTGCAACACCATCAATAACAACATTAATGAGCTCTACAGGCTGGTTCACTTCACTCCTGCCTTTGCAAAGACGGTGCTTTCAAGCGGATTAAAGGTTTCGTCAACCGCAGTAGTGACTGCTTGTTTAATTTCTTCTTCAAAGAATCGCATTGCACCAGGAAATGGTGTTGCCGCTGCATCACCTAGTGCACAGAAGGAGCGACCTGCAATTTGTTTACACAGTTCATCAATCTTGACTAGATCCGTTTCCATTCCTTTACCTTTTTCAAGGCGCTTAAGCAGATCAGTAATCCAGTACGTACCTTCACGACATGGTGT
>JBDLTY010000059.1:0-5621 GCA_039805585.1 Actinomycetota bacterium
CATCAATGCTGAGAGTCGTTTGCGAAGTTCATAGCCGTGCAGCGGGCTTTCTTGGAGCAAGCCCAAGATTGCCAAGTCAAAGACGGCTGACTTCTTCACAATACCTCCGATTGATGTATCGGAATGATATAACAATGCGCTATGAGGGGGCAAATTGAGCACAATTTGAGGCACAGCAGCCCAAAAGCACGTACCCTTCGCGCCTATGGCAAGCACACGATCTTCCACGATTCGGGGTACGAAACCCCGAGGGCAATCCAGCCTGCCCAAGATGGAAGCTGCCGAGGAAGTGAAAGATCCAACCGCTCCTCGTCACATCGTTGATCATGCACTTGCACGAAGAGAAGCCATTATGGAAATTCGAAGAACTGGTGGATTTAGTTTTCGCTCTGAAGACACAGACCCGTATCTCTTACGTGCAGCAAAATCATATGGTGAAGAAACAGGACGAAATTGTCCGATCTGTAATGTGACAGAGGTTGTGGAATTAACGTATATCTATTCACGAGAACTTGGACATGCAAGTGGTCGTGTAGTCAATCCCGAGAAACTCACCTCGCTTGCACCAAACTACGGTTTTCTATCAGTGCATACAGTTGAAGTATGTCAAGGATGTGGTTGGAATCATGCACTTGTTTCATACATGCTCGGTGATGGACAACCTCGTCGCACACCGAGAAAACCGCGGGATCTTGTTGAATAAGAATTCACATGGCAAAACTCATTAACTATCCGCGCGCAGGTAGACGCGGTATGGCTCGCTTTGTTCCATCCTGGAAATTAACTCTTGGAACTTTCTCCCTCATTTCAATTCTTGGCGCTCTTACATTCGCGATTCTTGTGCTGATTACAGATATTCCAGCACCAAATGAAATTTCACAAGCACGAGCAACCGTCGTGTTGTATGCAGATGGTAAAAGTGAAGTCGGTCGAATTGGTGAATACAACCGGGTTGAAGTGGATCTCGTACAAATACCAGTTCATACGCAGCGAGCTGTTCTTGCTCTTGAGGATCAAGGATTTTATGAACACTCTGGTTTTAGTATTACTGGTATTGCACGTGCGATTATCAACAACCTTACTGGCGGCGCTGAACAAGGTGCATCCACTATTACGCAGCAATACACGAAAAATGCCTACCTCACGTCAGAACGAACGTGGGTACGAAAGATTCGTGAATTAGTACTTGCGGTCAAACTTGAAACAAGTTCGTCGAAAGATGAAATTCTTCAGAACTATTTGAATACTGTGTATTTTGGCCGTGGCGCATATGGCATCGAAGCCGCTGCACGCGTGTATTTCAATGTGTCAGTCGAAGAACTGGATGTAGCACAATCCCTCATGCTTGCATCTCTCTTGAAGTCACCTGAAGGATTCGCTCCCGAAGTAAATCCTGTGCGATTGCAACAACGCTGGGTATACGGTGCAAATCAAATGAGGGACCTTGGTTGGATTACTGCATCAGAGCGCGAACGTTTAGTGTTCCCCGACTACAAACCTCGTGCCACTGGTAATCGACTTTCTGGAACGAAAGGTTACATTCTTCGCGAAGTCACAAAGTTTTTAGAATCACAAGGATACGATGAATCAACACTTGGCATTTCAGGGTTAACTGTCACAACAACCTTGAATAAAAAATCACAGAACGCAGCAGTACGGGCAGTGAATCAAGCGGGGCCAAAATCGAACCTGGAAGGTGTGCGTATTGGTTTAGTTGCACTTAAGCCAGGTACCGGCGAAATTGTTGCGATGTATGGCGGACCTGATTATGTGACAGAGCCATTAAACAATGTGACGCAGGCAATTACTCAAGCAGGATCAACATTCAAGGTCTATGGACTACTTGCTGCAATGGAGGCCGGTTACAACTTGGATTACATCCTGCCCGGCAAAAGTGGTATTGAAATTGCTGGCTATAAAGTGAATAACTATGGCGGACAGAATTATCGAAATCTGACTTTGCTTCAAGCAACGATGAGCTCAGTGAATACTGCGTATGTGCAGTTGGCGTATGAAACGGGTATCTCGAATGTTATTGAAGCAGCGTATCGAACTGGACTCAGTAGAGAAACACTTGGTGTGGAAGAAAATCTAACGTTTGTCTTGGGATCAGCAAGCCCACGAGTTATCGATGTCGCTGAATCGTATGCCACGTTTGCCGCAAACGGTGTGCACGCAAAACCATATCTAGTATCGCGGGTAACACTTCCAAATGGTGGACTGTTTTATGAAGCGAGTGTCGAAGCATCCGAAGGTTTTGATTCGAATGTGGTTGCATCTGTAAATTACGCCCTGCAACGGGCAGTCGAAGGTGGCACAGGTGTGAATGCTCGTGTGCCTGGATATGACATTGCAGGAAAAACTGGAACTACGGATGACAACAAATCAGCCTGGTTCGCTGGCTACTCCAACAGCTTGTCAGCAGTCGTGATGCTGATGAAGCAAGATGCAAATGGAAATCCGATTTCACTCAATGGCACTGGGGGACTAGGTTCGGTTACAGGGGGATCATTCCCAGCACGAATATTTTCTGCCTTTATGAAAGCAGCGTTGACCCAATTTCCATCAACACCATTTATTGAACCAACCGCGACACCCTCAATCACTGCTACGCCAACTGAAAGTCCAACTACCTCACCTTCACCTAGTCCAACACCAACACCAACACCGTGATGTTTGACAAAGTAATCGCACGTCTCACTCTTATCGTCGCACTGCTCAGTAGTAGTTTTGCCTTTCTCCTGCATGCGGGGTGCAGGGCTTCAAATTATCAGGTCGATGTCTTCAACCGTTTTTGCTATTCAGATCTTGCAGTGTATGTACAAGAGGGTGTTGTTGCTTTCAGTAGTAATTCACCCGCAGTTGCACCACTTTCACATCTACTCTTATGGGTTCTCGGCGGCATTGCAGGTTTTGAAGTAAAACTTATTGTGCTCCAACTTTTGATGACTATCGCACTTGTTGCAACATCACTTCTTTTTCAAATATGGCGGAATAAAAACACCTTCGATGGTGTGCTTTTCGCCCTCTTACCATTGACAATGCTTAGTGTCTTTACAGGTTTTGACATCTTGGCAATTGCAATCTCAATGTTCGCTATAAAACTTTTCAGAGCAAATCCACAGAGTCCATTTCCATGGATTCTTTTCGCAGTCGCAATCGGTTTTGATGGCTGGTCCTGGATTGTGATTGCAGCCGTGGTCGCACACGGGTGGATGAACGAGCAACTACCACTGATGTTATCCAGATTCCCCATCTTTATCGTGTCTCTTGGTATCATCAATCTACCAATTGCGCTAACAACCCGTGACTTTTTCTCCATCACCCCTACCTTTAGCGATGGCACAGGGCTTTATGTCCTTTCGCAGATTGCCAATTTCACCCCACCGACTAATTTCATACCGTACTTCTTTGGACTTGGCGTACTCATTGCAATAACAATTTGGTTGAAGTTTGCAAGTGAACACAATCACATCAGACTCGAAGTTGTACTTCTGCTGTTTGTGGTCGTGCAAACATTCACCACCAATGTCATTGGGCCAAGTGAAGTTCTGCATGTTCTCTGGGCTTTGCTTTTGGCGTATCCAATCAAGAAGTTTGTGATCGCAATTTCTGGAATCTTCACCCTCTGGGTAGCAGCCGTGTGGCTCTATGCGGAGGAACTTGTGGGTGACCGAGGACTTGATGTGACCTGGTACGTGGTCAGCGCAATCGTGATGTGGGCAAGCGTCTTGTGGTGTGGCATTAAGGCTGCTGAAATCGTCCACACTCCAGGGACAGATCCTGTATTGAATGGAAAAGTGTGAGCGCCAGGACAACAACACTGCTTATTACCATCGTGACTTCACTGCTCGGGTACGTATTGAAGTTTCAATGCATGAGTCAAAATGCATTCGGCATATTTCAAGATGTTCTGAGGGTTTGTTATTCAGATATTTCGGCACTCTATGGCGCACGCGATTTCGACTCGGGAATCATCCCCTACTTTCAAATGCAATCCGATGGACAATATCTTGAGTACCCAGTACTTATCGGAATGCAGATGTTTGGAACAGGTGCATTCACTTGGTTCGTATCGCCTGGTTCCTGGCAAATCTTCACTAGTATCAATTGGATTATCAATCTCATCTTCGTCTTGATTGCTGTTAGTTACCTTCACCAATTGAATGAACAAGCCGCGAGACTTTTTGCTTTCTCTCCCGCATTGCTGCTCGTGCTCGGAATTAACTGGGATGCTTTAGCAATCATGTTCATGGTCATGGGTATCTACTATTTCTTGCAGCATCGTTATCTTGCAATGGGAGTGGTACTAGGGCTTGGTATGAGTGCCAAGCTCTTTCCAATTTTGATTCTTCCAATCGCACTCGTCTACCTGTGGCAAGAGCGAAACTTCAAAGCAATAGTTCAAAGCATCCTTAGTGCGATAGCAAGTTGGCTCATCGTCAATATAGTTTTCATTGTCTTTGCTTTTGATGGCTGGATACGATTCTTTGAATTCTCTCGCGAGCGTGGAATCGATTTTGGATCACCGTATTTAGCACTCCGTCACCTTCTCAACATTGAAATCAGCACATCACATGCAAACAACTTGGGACTGCTGAGCGTCGTAATTGCTTATCTCGTAGTCTTTTTACTTCGTAAAAAGATTTCATTTATTGTGGCAGTTGCACTTGTGCTGGGGGTCTTTGTCATCATGAACAAGGTGTATTCGCCGCAGTTCTGGTTGTGGTTATCGCCAATCTTTGCATTGCTGATTCGAAATCTGTGGCTTTGGATTGGCTGGAATGTTGCACAAACACTCTACTACTTTGCTGTGTGGGCATTTATTGCATCATTCACAAACCAGAGTTATTCACTTGGGCCAACAGGCTATGCATGGTTCATTGTTCTAAATATTTTTGCAACAGTCTTTGTGCTTTGGGTAACGCTTCGTTCAGCTATACGAAATCAACCACAACCGGAGCATGATCAGATCCGCCTTTGAGTTTTCGCTCATCTCGATCAATCCATAAATCTTTGATTCGTGTCTTAAAGTCATGTGTGGTGAGCACTAAATCAATTCTCATACCCATTGCTTTTTGAAACATCAACGCTCGGTAATCCCAGAATGTAAACGGTTTACCTTTTAGACTTCGAGGCATCAAATCTTCGAATCCAAGATTCAGAATTTGCGCAAGTGCCCCTCGCTCTTCTTTTGTCACATGGGTTGCGTTTTCAAAATCCTTGATGTCCCATACATCATCATCAGTAGGGGCAATATTGAAATCACCCATGACTACAACTTGCTTATAGCTTTTCATTTCATCCTGCAGGGTATTTCGAAGTGCAAGAAGCCAGTCAAGTTTGTATACAAAATGATCATGACCGGGCTCGCGACCATTGGGCACATAGAGATTCCAGATTCGTACATCACCGAATGTGCAGGCAATTGCTCGAGGTTCAATTCCATTTTCAAACAGTGGTTGATTGGGTAAATCACGTGTGACATCAGAAATTTCTGACTTTGTAAGAAATGCGACACCATTCCATCGACCCGTGCCATGGGTGTGGCTGGTGTAGCCAAGTGCTTCGAATTGTTCACGTGGAAAGGCGTCATTTGTGCACTTCAGTTCCTGTATCCC
>JBDLTY010000060.1:0-3583 GCA_039805585.1 Actinomycetota bacterium
GTCCACGATTTGAAACACCTGCAGAAATTCGAATGTGCCAGATCCTCGGCGCAGATGTTGTGGGAATGACAGGTGTACCTGAAGTGACGCTCGCGAAGGAAATTGGTCTTCGATATGCAGCAATTTCACTCGTAGTGAATCCTGCTGCAGGCTTGAGCGATGAGCCAATCTCGATGGATGAACTCAATCGAGTTCTAGCACTTGGAAGTGATGATGTACTGAAAGTACTTGAGGAATTTGTGAAAGACTACATATGAGCAATCAAATCCTGCTAGAGAATGTCGATTACCTACTGAGTGTGAACAGCACTAATGATGTTTTGCGCAATGTTTCAGTACTTATTGTTGATGGAGTCATTACAGAAATTGGTAGTAATATCAGTGCCCAGGGAGCAATCACTCGAATTTCAGGACAACGAAAACTGTTGATGCCAGGACTTGTCAACCTACACACTCACACACCGATGGGTTTACTTCGCGGAGTGTCCGAGGATGTTGATCTTCAAGATTTCTTGAAAATTGTGTGGGCAGCCGAAGGTGCTGTCATGGATCCTGAAACTGTGATGCTTGGATCAAAGCACGGTGCAGTTGAGTCGTTACTCTCAGGAACAACCACCCAACTTGATATGTATTTTCACCATGAATATTCACATCGCGGTGCACGAAGTGCTGGTATTCGACATGTTGGCGGACCCACATTTCTCGATTTCCCAGGTCCCGACAACAAAGAGTGGGATGAACGCCTCACCGAAGCAGATCGATGGGAGAAAGTAAAAGCCGAGATAGGTGGCCCATTTGTTCCATCTGTGATGTGTCCGCATGGCACCTACACCGTGTCAGAATCTCACCTCAGTGACCTCGTTGCTATTACCTCATCCTGGTCCCATCCACTGATGACAGTTCATGTGTCTGAAAACGCTGCAGAGAATCAGGATGTTCTCACGAGACTTGGAAAAACTCCAACACATATCTTGCATGATGCAGGAGCACTGGATGGTGCATTCCCAATTGTTTTTGGACATGGGGTGCATCTTGTTGAAGACGATTTACCGCGCGCGGCTCATCCACACATCACGATTGCCCACTGTCCAGGCTCAAATATGAAACTCGCATCAGGTGCTCTTCCCTACAAGACGTATCGCGATGCATCAATCCAACTTGGTATTGGTACTGATGGTTGCAGCACCAGCAATGATTTGGATATGTTCACCGCAATGCGACTTACCGCAATGCTTGCAAAGCTCACATCAGCATCGGCTCAAACCGCACCATCGGTTGACATCATCAGAGCAGCAACTATCAATGGCGCAAGGGCACTTGGTATGGGCGAAATGATTGGGAGTATTGAGAAGGGAAAGCGAGCGGATCTCATTCTTATCGATCTTGATAAACCACATCTTGCACCTATCTATGACATTTTTGCGCTGGTTGTCTATGCCGTTGGTAAAGGTGATGTTGCCGATGTGATTGTCGATGGAAAGCTCGTAGTGCGATCAGGGGAAATGCTTGATGTTGACACTGAGAAACTCCTTGCCGATGTTGATACAGTTGCAAAGCGCGTGAAATCGGCTCTTTCATGAGTTTCAGCGAACTTGAATCACTTTCGAGCTTAGAGATGAAGTCCCTCTTTTCCATGCAGACAATTACCGATGAAGGTGCGTTCTGGGCTCCAGGAACCCGCAATAGTGAAATGAACTCCATTCTTGCTCTTGTCACGAATGAGACAGATGGGTTTTCAGCAATGCATCGCCTGCAACTCACTGAAGGCTGGCAATGGCTTGCGGGTGCACCACTTGAACTGCTGCAACTTGGCAAGAATGGACAGAGCGAAAAAATAGTTTTGGATGCCAAGACACCTCAGGCACTGGTTCCCGTCGGGGTTTGGCAGGGTGCGAAAACGCTTGGTGAATGGACGCTCATCTCTTGTTGGTGTGCTCCGGCATTTGAGTACGAGTTATTTGAACTTGGAAAGCGAAAAGTGCTTTGTGAAGAGTATCCTGAAGTAGCAGACTTAATTACTGAGTTAACGAGAGAGGCCTAAATGCCTGCATCTGTTTTGATTACCGGAGCGACTGGAACACTTGGTAGAGCGCTCGCGCTTGAATTTGCTTCGTCGAAACACGATTGTGCACTGCAGTATCGAAATGACGCTGGCATAGATCTCCTGGTTGAACAAGTTCGTTCTCATGGTGTCAAAGGTATTTCAATCGAGGCGAATTTTGATTTTGAAGATATCGATGGACTTTCAAAAAGTATTACTCAAATCTTAGATACTGAATTTGGTGGCCTTGACATCGCAATTTTGAATGCTTCAAGCCAAGACTTGAAAGCATGGAACGAGTTAAGTGCAGTTGACTGGGATGCGATGTATGTCAATAGTCTCAGGCATACAGCAGTGCTCTTGAAAACATTAGCGGACTTCATGCAAGGAAGAGCAAACCCAGTGATTGTTGTGATTGGCAGTATTGAAGGAATCAGGCCCAATGTCAATCACGCACCGTATGCAGTTTTCAAGGCTGCCCTTCATCACCTTGTGACTGCTGCCGCTTATGAACTTGGCGAAAAAAATATCCGTGTTGTTGGTGTAGCTCCTGGACTCATTAACAGAGAAGGCCTTGAAGCTGACTGGAGCGAAGGAGTTGAGAGTTTTAGGAAACATTCAGCACTTCATCGACTTGTCAGTGCAGAAGAAGTTGCGAAAGTTGTCAGATTTCTTTCATCAGCAGAAGCATCGGCTATCACAGGAATTACAATTCCTGTGGATGCCGGATGGTCAACCCACCCAGGATGGTGATGTATGCACGCAGTTGAAGTCATCATCGCAAAACGCGATGGTAAGGAACTCACCCAAAAGCAAATCGAATGGATTATTGACGCCTACACCACTGCTCAAATTCCTGATGAGCAAATGGCGTCGCTTTTGATGGCGATTTTTTGGCGTGGCATGACAGCGAACGAACTTGATATCTGGACGAATGCAATGATTCAATCAGGTGAACGAATTGATTTATCAAGTTTGTCCCGTCCAACAGTTGATAAACATTCAACCGGGGGAGTTGGAGACAAGATTTCACTACCACTATGCCCACTTGTTGCGGCCTGCGGCGCTGCAGTGCCACAACTCTCCGGCCGTGGACTTGGGATCACTGGTGGAACACTGGACAAAATGGAATCAATTCCTGGCTGGAATATGCGACTTGATAATGCTCAGATGGTGAAACAACTGGATGAGATTGGCGTCGTAATCTGTGCTGCGGGAGACAAGTTAGCACCAGCAGATAAGAAACTTTATGCTCTGCGAGATGTCGTAGGTTGTATTGAATCAATTCCGTTAATTGCATCGTCGATTATGAGCAAAAAGATTGCCGAAGGCACCAAAGCACTTGTGCTCGATGTCAAAGTAGGTTCTGGTGCATTCATGAAAGATGAAGCGAGAGCTCGAGAACTTGCAGAAACCATGGTGAGCATTGGAAATCTTGCAGGAGTAAAAACAGTTGCACTGCTTACGCAAATGGATACACCACTTGGCTTCACCGCAGGTAATGCACTTGAAGTCGCTGAATCACTTGAGGTTCTACAAGGTA
>JBDLTY010000061.1:0-18965 GCA_039805585.1 Actinomycetota bacterium
CCCTGAAGGTAATGAAGAATCTCAATGTCAACATTCAGTTCTTCTTGAATCTCACGATGTAACGCCTCGACAATTGTTTCACCTGGGTCAACTTGACCGCCGGGCAACTCCCACCTGCCAGCGAGGTGAGGAGGCTCTGTGCGACGTGCAGAGAGTATGTTCACTTCGCTTGCCGACCCACGAATCAAAATAGCAGCACTCACCTGCATCACAATGAAATCCTTCTTGTAAATCCCTTGGAAAGAATTGGACAGGATTGAACACTACATGAAAGGTTCCAATAGAGTGGTGGATATGTTGAGAGATGAAGCTTGGTTCTCAAGGATGGTCGAAGACCACCTGCAATCTCTCTATGCCTTCATTCACCGCCGATCTATGGGGCTCGATAATGGACTGAGTTCCGCCGAAGACATACTTGCCGATACTTGGGCGATTGCCTGGCAAAAGAGAGCCCAGGCTCCCGATGAACAAAGTCTTGAGTCAGCGTGGCTGTACCAAATCGCGCGACACTTGCTAGCCAATCACATACGTCGCACACAAACACTTCGTAAACACGCTGCGACGCTCGATCCTGAAATCGTCAGCACATCTAATGCCGAGAGCCTCCACATACTTGATGAGGAAGTCAAGCGCATTTTTGCACTGCTCTCTTCAGGCGAAAAAGAAGTTCTTGCCCTAACTCTCTGGGAAGGCCTCGAACCGCGAGAAATTGCTCTCGTACTCAATAGCACACCTAATGCAGTCAGTCTGAAGCTTCATAAAGCGAGGAAAAAGATTTCTGACTATTACGAGAAAGAATCGCAAAGTCAGTGACACTGTGTAATCGGAAAGGATAATTATGAGTTTTGATGATTTCGTAGCTCGTTTCAAGAAGCACGATCCAGCTGCTTCACTAGAGACAAATCTGACACCGTCTCAAGTAGCGCAGCAATCAATGGATCGTGAAGTATCGAATGTAACCCCCATCTCAACCTGGACTCGCAAGCGCAAAGTGATTTCAACCGTTGCCGCTGGACTCTTAGTCGCCGGAATTTCAGGTCCATTCATGTCAGGAGCAATGACCGCAAGTGGTCCAGAACGATTTGTATTTGGTACTAGCCCCGAAGCTAGTGGTCAAATGCGTAGCGCAAATGAGTCCATGTTGTCCTCTGATATGAAGATTGGACTTCCCTACATGGGCAGTTACTACATTTATGAGTCTGACATTGAACTATCAACTCAAGCAACTTCAATGATGGCTTATCGGATTGTTCCACGCGATGATGCGGAAACAATTGGGCGTAGTGTTGCACGTTCATTCGGTATAACCAACCTTAAAGTGAGTGAGTACGACCAGAACTCGCTGGAGTTTGCAAGTGATGACAAATTCTTCAACCTTTATCTGTCTGATAGTTACACATCATTGAACTATTCAGATTACACAAACGATCCTTGGAAAGAGTGTTACCAAGTAATCGAGAATCCTGATGGATCAACTACATCCTCAGGTAGAAACTCTGACGATGTTCAAGAATGTAATCCAGTGGTTGAGAATCTACCTAGCGAAGCGGAAGCAAAACGACTTGCAATAGACCTCATGAATTCAATTGGTGTGAATGCAAGGAATTTCAAGTTTGAGATTTGGTCAGATACCGCCTATGTTTCAGTGACAGCCACTGAATATCTTGATGGACGCATCACCCCGATGTCATGGAACATCACATACACCAGCAACTCAGAAGTTGCCTGGCTGTATGGAAGCCTGACGGAACTTGAAGAAATCAGCGAGTACGAGGTCATCAGTGAAACTGCTGCCTTAAGGCGTGCAAATGAACTGAATGTCACTCGGATTGAAAATTTCAAGTCTGATATTGGTACAAATGATTTGATTGATGTTGAACCGACATACTCATCAGAAGGTGATACAGCAACGAACGAGCCTGGCACGATAGATGGTGGTTCATCAGAGCCAAATCCTGGCACGACAGACGAACCATCGAAACCAATCGATGAACCGACCTTCACATTTGAACCACAGATTGTGCACGTGACCAAGATTGAACTGACTTACGAAACATTTTGGCTCGCAGATGGAAGTGTGGTTTGGCTTCCAACCTACCAATTCTTTGGTTACTTTGATGGCGAAGATAAGAACGAGGTTTATATGCTCGGCTCAATCGTCGCACTGATTGATGACGCCATTGATTTACAAAGCCTTTACGGCCAGAGCATTAGCGCTCGATTGCTTGACTAAATTGACTAAATTGATACCAGACAAAGCCGCTTAGTCTCAAGTCTAGGCGGCTTTGTTATTACGTTGATATGAGGCCAACACATTCATTCCTAGACGTTAAAACGGAATTCAACGACATCACCATCAGCCATCACGTAATCTTTTCCTTCAACACGTGCTTTGCCACGGGCTCGCGCCTCTGCTACCGATCCACATTCCACCAAATCATCGAATGACACAATTTCAGCTTTGATAAACCCTTTTTGAAAGTCCGTGTGAATGACTCCAGCAGCCTCTGGTGCAGTCGCCCCAATTGGAATCGTCCATGCCCGTGCTTCTTTCGGCCCTGCCGTGAGATAGGTCTGTAGTCCCAACGTTTCAAATCCTGCTTTTGCAAGCAATGTAAGCCCACTTTCAGTTTGACCTACAGATTTCAACAACTCAAGTGCTTCTTCTGGCGAAAGTTCAACAAGTTCGCTTTCTAACTTCGCGTTGAGAAATACTGCTTCAGCTGGCTTCACTAAATTTCGCATTGAAGCTTGGAAATCTTGATCAGAAAGCTCTGCTTCATCGACATTAAACACGTAGAGAAATGGTTTTGCTGTTAGCAGGAATAATTCTCTAAGAATTGTTCGATTGAGTCCCGATTCAAAAATCGTTTGACCACGTTGCAGCACTTCCTGAGCTTTGAGTGCCTCTTCATACAGTGGTGTTTTTGTCTTGTCGTTTCTTGCCTCTTTTTGCAGGCGTGGAATTGCCTTCTCAAGAGTCTGAAGGTCAGCGAGTATCAATTCAAGATTGATTGTTTTGATGTCATCCTCAGGGGAAACTTGACCATCGACATGGACGACATCAGTGTCAGCAAATGCACGTACAACCTGACAGATTGCATCGGACTCGCGGATGTTGGCTAGAAACTTATTTCCTAAACCTTGTCCCTCACTAGCACCTCGAACAATGCCCGCAATGTCGACAAATGTAACCGTTGCTTCCAGGATTCGTTCACTATTGAAAATCTCGGCTAACTTGTTTAATCGCTGATCAGGAACGCCAACGACCCCAGTGTTAGGTTCTATAGTGGCAAATGGATAGTTAGCGGCCAGCACATCGTTCTTCGTTAATGCGTTGAATAGCGTTGATTTGCCAACGTTTGGAAGGCCAACAATGCCGATAGTTAATCCCATTGGGCAAAGCCTAGTCCTATTTGTCAGGTACTCAGACAATAATGCGACCATGGAAATTATCGTTGCAAGCGTCATTTTTTTGGGCATAGGTTTTTTCGTTGGTGTTTTTCTAGCGAAGTTGAGAACCCAATCACTTACCCAAATTGTTCCCCAATTAGAAGAACGTGTCCGGTTACTTGATGAACAAAAAAGCAACCTTGAGACTCAAGTCCGAAGCCAGGATTCAATGCTTCAATTACTGGAACCTTTACGACAGCAAGTTGCACAATTACAAGAAGCTGCACGATTAGCAAAAGAAGAGCAAATTCGTGACGCTGAGAAAATTAGACAGCAACTTTCGACATTGAATCAAGTAAATGAGGAAGTGCGGATCAACACGCAACAACTTTCCACCGCGCTCACGCAAAATACTGAACGTGGTCGCTGGGGAGAGGTCCAACTGGAGCAGATTCTGCAGGCTTCAGGCCTAGTTCCAGGAGTGAATTTTGTCATGCGTAAGTCAGTCTTGGTCAACGGCAAAGAGTTAAAACCTGATTGTGTTGTACGTTTCCCAGATGGTGCAAACATTGTTATAGATTCAAAAGTTCCATTTGACAAATTCGACTTAGCATTAAACGCAAGTGACGAAGCTTCAAGAAAACGTTACCTTAAAGAGCATGCGGATTCAGTTCTAAAGCATGCCAAAGACCTCACGAGCAAGAATTATCATGCTATATCGAACGGTCTGGAATTCGTAATTCTCTTCATGCCATTTGATTCATTGCTTTCGGCTGCGATAGAAGGTAATAACTCAATCATCAGTGAGCTAGAAAAGATCAAGATAATTCCTGCCACACCTACAAGTCTGATTGGGCTCATGAATATGGTTCATTATGCATGGCGAAGAAATTCGCTGGCAGAAAGTACGGCCGAGATCAGCCGGTTAGCCAGTGAGCATTTGAATAATTTGAATTCAATGATTGATGCTCTCAAGAAGTTAGGGAATAATCTTGGTACAAGCGTGAATGCTTTCAATGATCTTGCAAGCCGCTTTGATAATAGCGTGCTTCGTAGCGCGAGAAACTTGCGTGAACTTGGAGTGAGTGTTGACCAGGAAATTTCTCAGGGCTTGGAACGGGTTGAAAAAACTCTTAGAGACATTGAGGCACAGGCTCCAGAGGTCGAGATAAAGGAAATAGAAAGTGAGCCTGAGGGGTAATCTAGCCCCATGGCTAGTCTCTACAGATCGTCGAAAGCAAAGCATCCAGCAGCCCGCCAAGTGCCGACGAGTCGGGACCTATCCCTCAATCTCCCAACCACAATCTCCGAATCAATCCCCGGACTAACTGCAGCAGGCACATTTGTCGTACTTGGATTTGGTATTTTGGTTTTTGGGCTTATTGATACTTTGATATTTGGAAGTACTACATTGTTGACTTCAATAGTGTTCGTGGCACTGAGTATTTTCGTGGCAAGCCGAACAAGTGTGAAATCTCCTTGGGCTGCCTGGACTTCCCCAGTCATTTCCTTGTTCTTCATGTTACTGATTACAACGCCACTTAGTGACAATCAATTTGGTGGCACCTTCAGCACAATACTCATCGGAACACTACTAGGTTTATCTGATAGAACGTGGCTCGTGTTCATTGTCACAGCTATTTGCTGGGTTATTGCTCGCAGAAAAGAAGTCCAAGAAAAGTCGCGCCAACGTCAACTTGCTCGCGCTCGTAGAGCTTAAGACTGACGCGACTTTAAATCTTTACGCAATTCTGTTGGCAAAGAAAATATCAAAGTTTCTTTTGTTTGTTCAACTTCTTCGACATCACCAAAACCGCGCTCTGCTAACCAGGAAAGCACACCTGTTACCAACTCTTCAGGTACAGAAGCACCAGAGGTAAGGCCAACTACAGCCACATCATCTAGAAGCGAATCGGAAAGTTCAGTTGCGCCATCAACTCGAATTGCGTTCTTGGCTCCAGAGTCAAGAGCTACTTCAACCAGTCGAACAGAATTTGATGAATTAGCACTACCCACCACAATCAGCAGATCGCATTGTGCCGCAATTACTTTAACAGCAGCCTGCCGATTCTGCGTTGCGTAACAAATATCGTCACTTGGAGGTGCTTGCAAATGTGGGAGCCTGCGATTCAATCTCTCAACAGTTTCCAAAGTTTCATCAACTGACAATGTCGTTTGTGAAAGCCAGATGACTTTTTCGTCTTCAGGCAATTGCATTGAGTCCGCACTCTCCGGACCGTCCACCAGAATCATGGATTCTGGTGCTTCTCCCATTGTGCCTTCTACTTCTTCATGTCCTTCGTGTCCGATAAAGATAATCTTGTATCCGTCGGCGGCAAAACGCTTAGCTTCACTGTGTACTTTAGTTACCAGCGGGCAAGTCGCATCAATGGTCTTCAAATTTAGTTCTTCAGCTTGAGCTCGAACAGCAGGCGAAATACCGTGTGCGCTGAAGACGACAGTTGAACCCTGTGGAACCTCATCAAGTTCTTCAACGAAAATTACGCCACGCTTTCGAAGCTCACTGACGACAAACTTATTGTGCACAATCTCCTTACGGACATAAATCGGAGCGCCGTAGGTATCCAGAGCTTTCTCTACCGCAACAACTGCTCGATCAACACCAGCGCAGTACCCACGCGGGGCGGCTAAGAGGACTTTTTTTGCTGTGCTCACAGGCTCATGCTAAGCGCAATGACGGAAATCTGCCTCGGCAGTATTCATGTCACGCACCTGTGGTGAAGTATCCCTGTGAGCGAACCGTTAGATTCCACGACAAGACCTGGCAAGAGCCCCGAACAGCCATTCTCGGTGGCTGCCTTGAGTCAATTGATGAGTGGATACATATCCAAATTAGGTCAGGTCTGGGTTGAGGGCGAAGTATTAACGGCTAAACAGTTCAGTCAAGTGTATTTCATCTCATTTCGAGATCTTGACAGCGAAATTGGCATCGAAGTCGTAGCTGCCCAATCAATTATCGATAAGCTGCCGGAAAAACTTAGCCAAGGATCAAAAGTTCTCATGCTGGTTGCAACAGAGTGGTGGAGCAAGCGTGGTGAAGTAAAATTTCGTGTCAAAGAAATCAGACCACTAGGACTTGGCGATTTACTGGTTCGAATTGAAATGTTGCGAAGCGCACTTCGCACTGAAGGGCTTTTTGATCGGGAAAGAAAGAAGCCTTTGCCATTTCTGCCACGAAAAGTTGGATTGATTACAGGTCGCGATACCGACGCACTCAAAGACGTCGTTGTCAATGCACGTCGACGCTGGCCCGCAACTGCATTTGAAATTCGCGAAATCCCACTTCAACAGCCCGATACACCTCGCTTAGCAATCAATGCCTTGAATGAACTTCAGACAATCGATGATGTCGACGTAATCGTCATTGCTCGCGGTGGAGGATCCTTCGCTGATTTACTGCCGTGGAGTGATGAAGGACTTGCTCGAGCAGTTGCAAATGCCTATAAACCAGTTGTTAGCGCAATTGGCCACGAAGCCGATAAGCCAATACTTGATGACGTGGCTGATGTTCGAGCATCCACACCAACTGACGCGGCAGGAAAAATTGTTCCTGATCTTGAAGTTGAACGAGCCCACTTTGAAAGAAATCTTGGTTATCTGCGCAATCACAAGACCGAGTGGATTGCAGCCGAAAAACGACATCTGGATCTGGTTGGTTCGGCACTTGCCACAAAGTCTCCACGAGCAATCCTTCAAAATCGATTGGTAGAGATCGGCTCAATTGCGCGAGAGATTACGCTCAAGGTCAAACATCGACTTGAAAAACAAAAAGTTGAGATTGAGTCAAAACGGCAATCGCTCAATGCGCTCTCCCCGTTTAATGTTTTAGCAAGAGGCTATTCAGTGTTGCTGGACGAGAATGGTCAGGTAATCAAATCAACAGCAGATATTTCGCCTGGTGCGTCATTTGTCGCACAGGTGAGTGATGGTACGTTTGAAGCGGAGAGAAAGAAATAGAGGAATCATGGATATTCAAGAAATTCTGAAGTTAGACGCAAAGACACTCGAGTCATACACCTACGAACAAGCGCGTGAGCTGTTGGATGTAGTCGTTGCAGCACTTGACGACTCATCCTTGCCACTAAGCCAACTCATGAGACTTTGGGAAGTTGGCGAAACAATTACTAAGGTGTGCCAGACTCATTTAGAGAAAGCTGCAAAGAAACTTGACGACGGACTACCCACTAGCTGAGGCTGAGATGACATCGGCGACAGATTGAAAATCTGTCGCTGCAGTTAAACTTACGATGAGTGTCGTTTCACCAAGTTCTGTCACCGCAACGAGTGAAATGTCATTCGTGCCAGTAAATAACTCATAGGTGAATTCCCCGACCTTAATCGTCTCTTGAAAGTCAAGAATTCTGGATGTGAGCAGGAGATCTCGATTGCCATCTGTTTGCTCAAAGCCAACATAGCGTTCTCCATCGATGACATAGCTCATATGCCAGTGGTCACTTGATGATGTGAGTGGCTCCAGCCATGCTGTAGTAGCACTCCAATTTGCTGGAACCTCCGGCAGGAAAAGCTCGAACCCAGCATCTTGTTGCGCTATCTGACTCACTTCTTCAGGGGAAACTGGGGTGAAGGTTGGTGGATCTGGTCGCCACGTCACAAGCAGGAGTAGTGCAACCCCAACTCCCAGTACAGCGAGGGATATCACCATGTCACGAACTGTTTCAAACCCACGCTTTTTTGTGCTCATAGGCGTAGTGTGATTGATGATAGGTAATTCAGCCACCTGATGTGAATCGGCGTAGGCTTTGAGCGTGAGTGAATTCAAGTACACCGAGTTACTGCCGGTCGCAGATCTTCAAACCCCTTATCGCCTCGTTTCGAAGGATGGTTTTGACGTCATTGATTTGGGATCCAGAAGTTTTTTGCGAGTATTTCCCGAAACTCTTCAGATGATTACTGAAGTCGCATTACGTGATATTCAACATCTCTTAAGGCCCGGTCATCTTCAGCAGATTGCAAACATCCTTGATGACCCAGAAGCATCTGCAAATGATCGCTTTGTAGCGCTTGACTTACTAAAAAATGCCAATGTCTCTGCTGGCGGCGTGTTGCCAATGTGTCAAGACACTGGCACAGTGCTCGTTGCAGGTAAACGTGGTCCAAATGTGATAACGGATGCAGTTGATGAAGAGTGGATTTCACGTGGAATATTCGATGCGTACCAAAAACTCAATCTTCGCTATTCACAAGTTTCACCGATGTCTATGTGGGAAGAGAAAAACACGGGCACGAATCTGCCTGCGCAAATTGATATTTCATTAAATACTAAACCCGGTCATGAACTCGAGTATGAACTCTTTTACATTGCCAAAGGTGGCGGAAGTGCTAATAAGAGTTTTCTCTTCCAAGAAACAAAGGCACTGCTCAACCCAAAGTCTTTTATGGAATTCTTAGATGAGAAATTACGAATGATTGGTACAAGTGCCTGCCCCCCGTATCACTTAGCAATCGTGGTAGGTGGCACAAGTGCCGAACACACCTTGAAGGTTGCAAAATACGCATCAACTAGAGCTCTTGATTCCCTACCGCTTCATGGTGGTCCTGACGGAAATGCTTACCGTGATGTTGAAATGGAAGCAGAAGTTTTGAAATTGACTCAAGGATTTGGAATCGGTGCGCAATTTGGAGGAAAGTACTTTTGCCATGACGTACGTGTAATTCGAATGCCTCGCCACGGTGCCTCTTGCCCAGTAGGAATTGCTGTGTCTTGCGCCGCTGACCGACAAGCATTTGCGAAGATAACACCTGAAGGTGTTTTCGTAGAGGCACTTGAAACAGATCCAGCGAAATACTTGCCAGAAGTTATTGAAATCAGCGATGACACAGTGACACATATCGATCTCAACCAACCAATGCAAGAGATTCAAGCGCAGCTCTCTGCACTTCCTGTGAAGTCCCGCGTTGCTCTCACTGGGCCGATGATTGTGGCGCGAGATAGCGCGCACGCACGCCTCTTAGAAATCCTTGACAGTGGCGGTGAACTTCCCGAGTATTTCAAGAATCATCCGGTGTATTACGCAGGTCCTGCGAAAACACCCGAAGGAATGCCCTCAGGGTCATTTGGCCCCACCACTGCTGGTCGAATGGACACCTATGTCCCACGATTTCAATCCCTTGGCGGCTCACTTGTGATGCTTGCCAAAGGAAATCGCAGTGCAATTGTCACTGAATCTTGCAAAGCACATGGTGGTTTTTATTTAGGTTCTATTGGTGGACCTGCAGCAATTCTTGCCCAAGACAACATCACGAAAGTCGAAGTCTTGGACTTTGAAGATCTTGGCATGGAAGCCGTCTGGAAGATTGAAGTGAAAGATTTTCCAGCATTCATCGTGATTGATGATAAGGGAAATGATTTTTATGCGGACACAATGCGGCCAGTTTCGATTCGATTGAAGTAATTAGATTTTCGTGACTGGACTGTAGCGAAGTAATAGGCGCTTCTGACCTACTTGAGAACCGAAATCTACGCTCACTTGGGCATTTGCACCTGTGCCAACAATTGACACGATTCGTCCATCGCCAAATTTGTCGTGTCTAACCATATCTCCAACCTTCAAATCTCCAGCTTCGCTTTGTGGCAAATGTTGGGAGATGAAGTCGGTGCTGACCTTTGACGAAACAACTGGGCGAGCGGATGAACCCTCGCGCAAGTTCATCAACAAATCCTCCGGAATCTCCGTTAAGAATCTTGATGGCACCATTGGAAGTGTCCTACCAAACACAGTTCTCTGATCTGCACCTGTTAGATACAGGAGTTTTTCAGCACGCGTGATGCCTACATAAGCAAGCCGACGCTCTTCTTCGAGTTCACTAGGACTTGAAAACGACATACTATGAGGAAAGACTCCTTCATCCATTCCAACAATGAAAACGACTGGGAACTCGAGTCCTTTGGCAGTGTGAAGTGTCATGAGCGTGACTTGACCTTTTTCGTCGTCAGCAAGTTGGTCGCTATCTGAAATCAATGCGACCTTTTCAAGAAAACTCAGTAATGAGCCGTCTTCGGCTAATTCCATGCTTTCTAGTTCAAACTCTCGTGCAAAATCTTCTAGTTGGCTTAAGTTTTCTCTTCTACTTTCGTCTTTTGGATCCTCGCTCTTTTCTAGTTCAGCAAGATACCCTGATTGTTCGAGTACTGCTGCAAGGAGAACAGATGGCTCAGTATCAGCTTCGAGTAAGACTCGAAGATTTGTGAACATTTCGGTAAAGGTATTGATTGACTTTACTACTCGAGGTTGCAGTCCCGATATAGCTTCCACCATGATTAGTGCGTCATACATCGTCAGACTATTCATTGCCGCATACTCGGCAATTAGTTCCTCAGCCTTATCTCCAATTCCTCGCCTGGGAACATTTAAGATTCGACGAAGTGAGACTTCATCTGCTGGGTTCATGATAAGTCGCAAGTATGCAAGCGCATCCTTAATTTCAGCACGCTCAAAGAAGCGTGTGCCACCAATAACTTTGTATGGAATTCCGGCTTGAAAAAAGGCACTTTCCAGAACTCGTGATTGTGAGTTCATTCGATACATAACGACAATATCTCGATATTCATATGTACCAAGTTTCAGAAACTTACTAATTTCACTAGCAACATATGAGGATTCATCGAATTCAGTTTCACCTGTATATCGGCGAATTGGCTCTCCATCCCCTGCATCTGTCCATAAGTTCTTTTCACGCCGCGAGGTGTTCTTTGAAATGACAGCATTTGCAGCATTCAAGATAGTCAGCGTTGATCGATAGTTTCGTTCAAGAAGCACAACTTTTGCGTCCTGAAAGTCGCGCTCAAATTCGTCGATATTACGGATGGTCGCTCCGCGAAATGCATAGATTGACTGATCGGCATCACCTACGACGCAAAGTTCCCCTCCACCTTCGCCTTGTGAAAGAAGGCGAATCAGTTCATATTGAGCCATATTCGTGTCTTGGTACTCATCAACAAGCACATAGCGAAATCGCCCTCGGTAGGCTTCAAGCACTTCAGGATGCTCTTTGAAAAGCCTCACCATATTGCCGATGAGATCATCAAAGTCCATGGCATTACATTCCAGCAATTTCTTTTGATACGACTCATAAATATCAGCAATCACTCGTTGGTTGTGATTACTTGCGGAGGCATGAAAATCCTTTGGAGTCATGAGTTCATTCTTCGCCGACGAGATTGCGTGTAATACTGCTCGTGGGCGATGAGTTTTCTGATCGATGTTGAGACTATTCATCACTCGCTTAACGAGATTTTCAGCATCATCCATGTCATAGATTGCAAAAGATGAGGTATAGCCAAGTTTTTCAGCATCCTTTCGAAGGAATCGTGCGCTAGCACTATGGAAAGTTGAAACCACCATGTAACGGGCTTCGGGTCCAACAAGTTCTTCAACTCGACTGCGCATTTCATTTGCAGCTTTATTGGTAAAGGTGATTGCCAGAATCTGACTGCCATAGGCTGCCTTGGTCGCAACCAAGTGTGCGATTCGGCGGGTCAAAACTCGGGTTTTGCCTGAACCCGCTCCCGCCACAATCAATAAGGGAGAACCTCGATGCAAAACTGCAATTCGTTGCTGTTCATTGAGGTCATCAAGGTCTAAGGCAAGGCTCATTACCCCTAGTCTAGAGAGCCATCGTGAGGCACTCTTACGATTGGAACGTGAATGTTATTCCTGACAGTGAAATTCAACGTATCCTCGTTGTGACTGCGCATCCAGATGATGCGGACTTTGGGGCAGCAGGAACTATTGCGACTTGGAGCAAAGCAGGAATTGAGGTTCATCTCTGTTTACTGACTAACGGTGATCAAGGTGGATTTGACGACACTCCACGAGATCAAATGGGACCACTCCGTCAAAAAGAGCAACGCGCTGCAAGTGCCATCCTAGGCGTAAGTTCAGTGACGTTTCTGAACCATCCAGACGGTCACTTGATGCCATCAATTGCACTTCGGGGTGAAGTTGTTTCCGTTATTCGTAAAGTAAAGCCACAGCGAATGGTGATTCAATCCCCAGAGCGAAATTGGAATCGGATTTACTCGGCCCATCCAGATCACTTGGCAGCAGGCGAAATCGCAATTCAAGCAATCTACCCTGATGCTCGAAACGAATTCGCCTTTCCCGAGCTGTTAGCCCAAGGACTTGAACCCTGGACAGTTTCTGAGGTTTGGGTGATGGCAAAAGAACCGCGAAATCACTATGTCAACATCACAGAAACGTTTGACCTAAAGGTCCAGGCCCTCAAAGCCCACACGTCACAGACTTCGCATATGGAGGATCTCGAGGGGCGTTTGCGGTCGTGGGCGGAAATGACTGCTGAGGAAGCAGGTCTCGCCCAGGGGCAACTTGCTGAAGGCTTTTTTGTTGCTAGTACGAACTAGACCATCACTGCAATCACAATATTTGTGATTGCAAGTAACCCAATTGCAAAGTACGTTCCTTTTTGAAGCGTGGTCTGCTTTCGATTTTGCAGAACCAAAATTGCAATGACGACCAGAATTAAAAGTTTCACACCAACTTTTGTGTGAAAACTTGCATCAAGGTCATCTGCGAATTGTGAACTCGCAATTCCCGTGAGCAGCAAGCCAGTAGCGAGCATTGTCCACATACCATCAAGCATGCTTCGATTGATGACTTTGGCAGGCGCTGAAAGCTGAACGAGAAATCCGCCGAGCAATGAAGCAAGACCAACAAAGTGAAGAATTACGAGAACCTTATAGAAAATTTCCATGCTTAGTAGCCTACTCCCATTCAATGGTTCCAGGTGGCTTTGAGGTGATGTCGAGTACAACTCGATTCACATCCCGGACTTCATTGGTAATTCGATTAGAGACATGAGCCAAAAAGTCATAGTCAAGGCGCGACCAATCGGCAGTCATCGCGTCTTCACTTGATACGGGCCGCAGCACAATGGGATACCCATATGTTCGACCATCTCCCTGAACACCAACCGAGCGAACATCGGCCAATAGCACAACTGGAAATTGCCAAATTTCACGATTAATGCCCGCCTTTTCAACTTCCTCGCGTACGATTGCATCGGCTTCTTGCAAGATGGCTAGACGATCTTTTGTCACTTCACCAACAATACGAATTCCAAGACCAGGACCTGGAAATGGATGGCGAAAGACCATCTGCTCGGGTAAACCAAGTTGAAGCCCGAGGGTTCGAACTTCATCTTTGAATAATTCTCGAAGTGGCTCAATGAGTTTGAACGTCAAGTCATCTGGAAGACCACCAACATTATGGTGCGACTTGATGGTTGCAGTTGAACTTCCGCCACCAGATTCAACAACATCTGGATAGAGCGTGCCTTGCACAAGAAACTCGATTTGGTGATTTTGATCGGCCTCAGCAACGAGTTCACGTTCGGCTTCCTCAAAAACACGAATGAACAATGTGCCAATTGTTTTTCGTTTTGCTTCAGGATCACTGACACCAGCAAGTGCTAAGAGAAAAGCATCCGCAGCATCTTTCACAACAAGCCGAATGCCCGTTGCATCAACATAGTCCTTTTCAACTTGCTCCCGCTCCCCTTTGCGAAGCAAACCATGGTCAACAAAAACGCAGGTAAGTTGATCTCCTACAGCTTTGTGAACCAATGCCGCTGCCACTGCACTATCGACGCCACCCGATAATCCGCAGATTACCTGCTTATCGCCGACCTGATTTTGAATCTCTGCAACTTTCTGTTCAATAAAGTTTGTCATTGTCCAAGACGTTTCGCACTCTGCTATCCGCCATAGGAAATTCTCGATAATCTGTTGTCCAAACTGAGTATGGAGAACTTCAGGGTGAAATTGCACTCCAGCACATTTCATTTCTAAATTTTCAAACGCCCCAATTAGAGCTCCTGCAGAGCTTGCTACCACACTAAATCCGTGAGGTGTCTTGCTTACCGAATCTCCATGACTCATCCAGACACTGATTTCGGCAGGAACGCCTGCAAAGAGGACCGAATTTGTTTCATTCACATGAAGCGTGGTACGACCAAATTCCGATTTGCCTGTTCGTTCAACACTTCCACCAAGACCTTGAGCCATCGTTTGAAATCCGTAACAGATTCCAAGTACTGGAATGCCAAGTTTCAAAATTTCTGTATCAAATGTTGGTGCATCTTCTGCATACACACTGGCAGGACCACCAGATAAGATGATTGCTGCTGGCGCTTTCGCTCGTACTTCAGCCACTGAAATTGAATGCGGAACAAGTTCAGAGAAAACTTTCGCTTCTCGTACTCTGCGTGCGATGAGTTGTGCATATTGCGCACCAAAATCGACAACAAGAACAACTTGGCGCGGCTCTGAAGTGGACATATACCCTGAGTCTAATCGGCGCGCTTTGCGCTTCGAATTGTGAAGAGTCGCGCTGGTGCATGGTCTGGAACAACTGGGAATTTGGGAGGTATTGGATCGAGCATCTCATAGTTTGTATCTTGAGTCGGTCGAATATCAGCCTCACCTTTATTAGGCCACAGTGACATCGCTCGTTCAGCTTGAGCAGTAATGGTGAGTGAAGGATTGACACCTAAGTTAGCGGTAATTGTTGATCCATCAACAACATGGAGTGTTGGATAATTCCAAACACGATGGTAGCCATCAACAACACCGGTCTTTTCAGAGTCTCCGATAACGCATCCACCTACGAAATGAGCGGTGAATGGTGCACCTAGTAGATCTCCGATATGTCCTGCAGGGATTCCACCGAGATTTGTTGCAATTGCTCGAGCAGTGTCATTGGCTGCTTTAATCCAGGTGGCATTTGGTCGTGATGCATCTTGCGTAGTTGTCAATGAAATTTTCCCTGATTTCTTTGTTGCCTTGACTGATAGTGATGAGTCAACACTTTGCATCACGAGCGCAATCACGGTTCTTTCACTCCATCGCTTCACGTTCAGAATCTTCAGCAGGGTCAGTGGGGATTTCACAACAGTTTTAAGCCATTGACGTCTGCGAGCTTTCACATCAACGCCATCGGTCATAATTGTTTGAAGTAATCCCATGGAATTACTACCTTTGCCGTACCTCACAGGCTCAACATGTGTGTCTTCATCTGGAAAGAACGATGATGTGATTGCAACACCTTGTGAATAATCCTGAATCGGGTTATTCATGATTGTTCCAACCAAACTTTCACTATTGGTGCGAGATAAGTCTCCAAGTCGATCAGAGAGTTTAGGTAAAGTGGATAACTTCAATTGATGGAGAAGTTTCTGAGTGCCATATGTACCTGCAGCGAAAATGACATGAGTTGCAAGTATTTGCTGGCGTTTACTTTGACGATTCGTTTGACCAAGAGTGACAAGCCACCGTGTATCCCGAGCTTCAACATTCAACGCAGTCTGATTCTCTAAGACTTCAGCGCCGGCCTTTTCTGCTAGATAGAGGTAATTTTTCAACAGTGTGTTCTTCGCATTATGGCGGCATCCCGTCATACATTCGCCACACTCAATACACGAACGACGTGTAGGTCCAACGCCACCAAAATAGGGATCTGAGTATTCCTGACCTGCCGTATCGGACAAGAACACTCCAACCGGCGTCTTTCGAAAGGTGTGGGCAAGCCCAAGACTTTGCGCTACTTCATACATCGCCTCATCAGATGGAGTCATGGTTGGGTTTTCCTGCACTCCAAGCATGCGCTCGGCTTGATCAAACCACGGCGTTAATTCAGTTTTCCAATCAGTGATTGCACTCCATTGAGGGTCATTGAAGTACTTATCTTTTGGACGATACAACGTGTTTGCATAGACCAGACTTCCACCACCAACACCTGCGCCTGCAAGAATAAGAACATCCTTTAAGATATGTATTCGCTGAACACCAAACAATCGAAACTTTGGCGCAAACAGAAACTTTGATAAGCGCCACGAGGTTTTTGGGAAATCTTTATCTTCAAATCGTCGCCCTGCTTCAACGACGCATACTGAATATCCTTTTTCAACAAGTCGCAATGCGCTGACACTCCCGGCAAACCCAGAGCCAATAATCAGTACATCTACTTCTCTCATCGAAATCGAAGGGCCTTCAAGATTTTGAGTGCTGTTGTTGTGAACTTTGCCCATTTTTCGTCAGTCATTCCCCATTGGGCAGTTAGTTTCATCCACCGTTGCACAGAAACCGTTTGACTTTCTGTGTATTTCAAAAGCCCCTCTGTTCCATGTCGACGTCCTACACCACTTTGACCCATGCCACCCATAGGCGAATCAATACTTGCGTAGGCAGATCCAAATGCTTCGTTAATGTTGACTGTTCCGGTTTTAATCTTCAATGCAAGGTTTCTTGCCCATGCGATGTTTGAACTCACAATTCCAGCATTGAGACCATAATCGGTGTCATTCACTCGCGCCAATAAATCTGATTCAGTTTTCCACGTGTAGACGGCACACACTGGGGCAAATGTTTCAGTCTTACAGACAAGCGCATCTTCTGGGACATCCACTAAAACTGTTGGCGCAAATGCAAATGGGCTCACTTCAGGTAGCGCACTCCCACCAGCTAGTACACGCGCTCCACGTTTCACAGCATCGTCAACATGTATTTGTGCTGTTTGAACCTGCCGGTGGTTAATGAGCGGCCCGATATCACTTCCCCAGCCAATATCTGTTCCCACGTGGAGTTTCTTAATTTCAGACACAAAGCGCTCTATGAAAGGTTGGTAAATCTCTTCGTGGACAACAATTCGCTCCGTCCCAATGCAAAGTTGTCCAGCATTAGCAAAGGCTCCGCGAACCGCAATATCGACCGCGACATCAAGATTGCAGTGTTTATCGATAATCAGTGAATTCTTACCACCGAGTTCCATAGAGGCACCGATTAACCGCTTACCTGCATCAGCCGCAACGCTACGCCCAACATTTGTTGACCCTGTGAACATTAAATAATCGGCTCTCGACACGATCTCTGGACCGATGATTGCGCCATCACCAAGTACAACATTCACAACACCTTTTGGTAACCCTGCTTTATGTAATTGTTCAAGCGCCCAAAGAGCCGATAATGGTGTTTGAAGGTCAGGCTTAATTACGATGGTGTTGCCAGCAAGAATTGCTGGAATGAAATCACTGACAGCAAGTGTAAATGGATAATTCCACGGTGAGATAACACCAATGACGCCGATTGGATGTTTGATGTGCCAAGTCTTTGTCACCATAGGAAATGCGCCGCGCTTTCGTGCAGGCTTGAGAAGTTTAGGCGCAACACTTGCGTAGTAGCGACAGGTCAAGGCAACATCTAACACTTCGTCGAGTGCGTTGCTACGAGCCTTTCCATTTTCCCATTGGATGATGTCTAGAATTTCAGATTGGTCCTTCAAAACGAGATCGTGAAATGTTCGAACAATAGAAATCTTTCCACTAATCGGCAGTGCTGCCCATGAATCAAAAGCAACTCGAGCGTTTTGGAAAGCGACATCAACATCCTGAGTGGAACTTATTGGAATATTTACAATGAGATTTCCATCAAGTGGTGAAACAACTTCTGATTTTTCAAGTGATGTCGAAGTAATCAGAGGCAAGAGTCGTTCAAGTAGGGACTGTGCATTATGTGGTTGTTGCATGATGTCCTAACTTGCGATGATTTCAACCCGCTGAAATTCTTTCAAATCAGTATACCCACACAGTGAAATACTTTTCGCGATAGCACCAACGAGATTCATCGTCCCATCTGCCACACGTGATGGGCCACGCAAAATTTCAGCAAGTGTGCCAACTGTTCCAAATTCCACCACTTGTCCTCGCGGCAAGGTGCTATGGGTTGCTTCTCTGCCCCAGTGAAATCCAAGTCCCGGCGCATCTGTTGCACGAGCAAGTGGCGAGCCGACCATCAATGCATCAGCGCCACAGGCAAGTGCTTTGACCATATCGCCAGACTTACCCATTGATCCATCCGCAATCACATGAACATATCGGCCACCCGATTCATCAAGATATTCCCGCCGTGCTGCTGCAACATCTGAAATTGCTGTAGCCATCGGCACGCGTAATCCCAAGACATCAGTGGAAGTATGCGATGCACCTCCACCAAATCCGACAAGGACACCTGCGGCACCTGCCCGCATCAAGTGAAGCGCAGCTTTGTAGCTTGCAACACCCCCTGCAATTACTGGGGCATCGATTGTGTAAATCAACTCTTTGAGATTGAGTGTCTCACCTTTTGAAGATACGTGCTCTGCAGACAAGGTAGTACCCCGAATCACAAAAATATCGACACCTGTCTTTGATAAAAGCGCATGAAATTGCAGCGTTCTTTCAGGACTCAAGGCCACTGCAACGCTTACTCCTGAATTTTTCAGAAATTCAATACGCTGAATGATTAAGTTTTCTTGAATTGGCGCGGAATACAATTTTTGCAGAACTGCATTGTCATGTCGCTTTGAACGAATTTGTTCGTAGGCATTTGCTGTATCTTCAAAACGAGTCCAGAGTCCTTCAAGATCAAGAATTGCAAGTCCGCCGAGTTTAGAAATTGTCACGACGCTCTCAGGTGAAGCAATTGAGTCCATTGGCGCAGAGATAATTGGATGATCAAATTGATAAGCATCAATTTGCCA
>JBDLTY010000062.1:0-5421 GCA_039805585.1 Actinomycetota bacterium
GAGCATATCGTTGGCATCAGTGCAGTCATTAGCCTGACAGTTGGATTATTCCTCACGAATACACTGATCATGGAGATTCTGCTTGTCGCGTTCATTGCACTTACCGCGCTCGTGATTATTCAAGTTCAAGTGAGGCACCATAACCATGCTTGAAATTCTTAACTTGTCTTTCGAATACCCCAGCTATCGGGTTTTCGACAACTTGAATCTAACATTTGAAACCGGTGGTATTCATCTACTAGCTGGTCCAACTGGATCAGGAAAAACCACGTTACTCGAAATTCTTGCGGGTAGCACTCCCCTTTTTACTGGCGGTGAACTTTCCGGTAGTGCTTTCTATGAGGGCATCAATTTGCTCACTTTAAATCAAAAGGAGCGCCTAGAACTAATCGGATACGTTGGGCAAAACCCAGATGACACGTTTGTTTCGCAAATTGTTTATGATGAAATAGCATTTTCATTACAGATACAACATCAACAACCTACAGTGGTGCGTAGTAAGGTATTTGAAATTGCCAAGCGCTTTGGCATAAGCAATCTGCTCGAGCGAGAACTAGAAACATTAAGTGCTGGACAAAAACAACGCGTGGCCATTGCAGCAGCACTCACACTCTCCCCAAAACTCTTACTGCTGGATGAACCAACAAGTGCACTTGACTCAATCATGACACGTGAATTCCTTGGGCTGCTTTCTAGAATTTCTTACGATAAGGAAATTACCATCTTGGTTTCAGAGCACCGCACAGATCGTTTGCTGCAGTATGTCAAGAGCGTGACGATGTTGGATTTGAAACAAACTTTCGAGCCACAACAAAGCCTTCCGCACCTTAGTACACCTTCAATCTTTCTCGAACTTCAAGCTTACGATTCACCACACGATGACATGACTTTCAACCAGCACTTTGCCTCGTTATTCACACACGCACCAACGTCGATGAGTTTTCAATCACGTAACCAGCATGATGCCTTGCACGTACGAAACCTCTCGCTCAGGATTGATGAAGAGCCAATCTTGAGTGACATCGATGCCACATTTACTTCCGGTTCACTTACAGCCTTAATCGGTGAAAATGGTGCAGGTAAGACAACATTCATCCACACTCTGATTGGTGACTTCAAACCAACGCACGGCGAAGTCATCTTCAATCACATACCAACGCATCAACTGAGAGGAAAGGAACTGCTGCGAAATTTTGGGATTGTGCCATCAAATCCACAAGATTTGTTTTTGAGTCAAAGCGTGGCAGCCGATTGCAAAATTTCAGATGCTGACCGTGGACTTCCTTCCGGCAGTACGCTTAATTTTTTCTTGGAGCTGATGCCTGGTGTTGATCCCGCATCGCATCCACGTGACCTTTCTGCAGGCCAACAACTCGCACTCGCTCTTGCAATTGCACTATCGTCAAGTCCGAGCGTCCTCTTGCTTGATGAACCAACTCGTGGGCTCGATGGGACAACAAAGATGAAACTCATCTCGGAATTACAACGAAGACGTGATGAAGGTGTTTGCATTGTGCTCGCTACACATGACATTGAATTGGTGGCCGAACTTGCGGATCAAATTATCCATGTGAACGAAGGACGTATTGTCAAGGTTGGCACACCAGAGCAAATACTTCTCCCTGGAACGGCTTTCACAACATTGATTACTGAAATATTTTCGCCACTTCCAGTACTTCGAACGAGTGACCTCAAGAATGTCTTTGAACGTGTCTAATCTGATTCAACGTTATGTCCCAGGCGCAGTATGCGCCTTGCTTTTTATCCTCATTCTCTGGCCACTGGTAGCGGGTACCAATTTGCTTGCGACAAATAGCCAACAATTACAACTACTTATTGCTTTTCTTACACCAATCGCCATGTTACTAACCGCAAATGATTACTTGCAACAGAAACTCAATATTCGAAGCCTTGCACTCATTGCGATTTTTGTCTCACTGGCAATCGCACTTAGACCACTTGGATTGGGCGTTGCTGGACTTGAACCAATTTGGGTTGCAATCATCATGGCTGGATACACACTTGGAATTTCTTCGGGATTTACAGTTGGTGCTCTTTCGCTGTTCTTGAGTGCGATAGCAACAGGCGGCGTTGGACCGTGGCTGGGAAATCAGATGGTCCTGGCTGCATTGATTGGCGCCGGAGCCGGTGTGGTTAGAACAGTACATGAAAGCAGATTGATACTCACCTGCTATTCATTCGTTGTCACCTACCTTTTTGGATGGTTTATGAACTTGTGGTTTTGGCCGACGTTCTCCAACTTGCAATCGGCCATTGCTTTTAATCCAGCCGATTCGATAGTTGATCGAACACTTGCGTGGGCGCGGTTTTCTTTTTTCACAAGCACAGGATTTGACCTGCCGCGAGCCCTCTTGACGGCGACACTTGTCTGGATGGTTAGTCCACGCATCAAAAGTGCAGTACAGCGATTGAACGCGCCATCGACCCACCCGAAAGTATCGAAATCCAACGCCTCTAGTCCATAGTTTGCCTATGGAAAACCAAGACGCCTTTGACGACCTCGGCGGTGGGCTTCGGGTTTCCCATATAGCGGCTGGGCTCATTCTGGTTGTACTCCTCACAGCCCTAGCATTTTCTGCAGTTGCAAACGCAGACGCACGCGATCAAGAAACTGCTTACCTCACGACGGTGGAAGAGACAGCATCCACGATTTTGCTCGCGCAACAACAGACGCTGGATATTTTTAGCCAAGCAGAAGCAGAGGTCACGAATACCACAGCATCTGACGAGTTATTGAAACTCGTTGCGCGACTTGAAAAGCAAATAGAGCAAATTGAAGAGGCCGACGAAGCCGCCACAGAAGTTGTCTCCGCATCATTTGTTGCAACACTTGATCAAATGAATACGTGGGAATTTTCGCCGATGCTCTCGAATGATGTTGCATCATTTCGAAATCAGATGGTACCTGAAGCCAGACGCTGGCTCGAAAAATATCAAAGCCGTGCAGTAGAGAGAATAAAGATTCTTGCAAGCTCTCGTGCCGTGAATGAACGCAATCAAGCAATCTTGCTGTTTGCTTCACTTGCCATGTTTGTTTCACTCTTGTCCTGGATTTCAATTAGTGTCGCTAAGACATACCGCAAAGCAAAATCACTTATTGCCGAAGAAGAAAGTAAAGTTTCAAGTGCTAAAACTGCCTTGGCGCACGCCACGGATCAGCTTTCGTATCAAGCGAAACATGATGCACTAACGAATTTGCCTAACAGAATCTCGTTGTACGAGAAACTCTCACAGTACTTGGAAGATTCACCAGATGGTGTCGTTGTGTATTTCTGTGATCTCGATCGATTTAAGGTAGTCAATGATTCACGAGGTCATGCGGTCGGCGATGAGCTGCTCGCCGCTGCCGCATCTCGACTTGTAAAAACAGTAACTGAAGGTGATTTTATTGCCCGATTCGGCGGTGATGAATTCGTTGTGATTAGCAAAACGCCTGCGGACCGCGACTCCATCATGCGCATGGCAGAACGTTTTATTCGTCAACTCGCTAAACCTTTTGAAATTGATGGATATGAGGCATATATCGGCCTGAGTATCGGCATTGCCACTTCAAAACCTGGATCAACTGTCAATCAATTACTGCGAGAAGCTGACATTGCTATGTATAGGGCAAAAGGGCGCCCTGGGTTACACATCATGTTTTATGATGAAATTGGCGAGCGATTAGGCCAGCAATTAGACACAGAAAATGCGCTTCGCCATGCAATTAGCAACAATGAGTTTGTTCTTCACTGGCAACCGATCGTGAATCTAAAAAACTCGCAAGTCCATACCATGGAAGCTCTGCTTCGTTGGCGACATCCAAATGGCGAATTACTTCTGCCAAATGAATTCATGGGTGTTGCTGAAGACTCTGGACTGATTGTGCAAATGGGGCAATGGGTTTTGCGTAACGCCTGTCTTGCTGGAGGGCTCACCGAAGAGCGAAACGTGTCAGTGAATGTTTCTGCGCGACAGCTGCAAGAAGTCACGTTTGTTGATGATTTGATGTCGATTCTTTCGGCAACGAATTTCGCTCCCGAACGACTCATCATTGAAGTCACTGAGAACTCGCTGATAGATCCAACCCTCGTCGGCGGACCCTTGACGAGAGTGCGCGAGCTCGGATGCAAAATTGCGTTAGATGATTTTGGATCTGGGTATTCCTCACTTGGCCTCTTGGAACGATTGCCAGTCGACATCATCAAACTCGATCGCGCTTTTGTTCGAGAAGTGGCAACAAGCGAAGCATCGCAAGCAATCATTAAATCACTGGTCCAACTTGCAAATGCACTCAACATGATCTTTATTGCAGAAGGTGTTGAAACGGATGCGCAGCGAAAAGCTTTGCGCAGTTTAGGCGTGTTGAATGCTCAGGGGTATTGGTTCGGGCAACCTGAGGCAAGTCGACTTACAACGCTATCGCGCTGAACCCTTCACCAACGGTAACTTCACAACCTGAGCGCGGGTTAACTTAGAGCGAATATCAACATCTAGTTCGGTTCCGGTGAAAGAAATGTCCACAAGTGCTAGTGCGATACCAACTTTGAGTATGGGAGAAAAGCCACCACTCGTGATTTCACCAATGAGGTTGCCATCGTGGTAAACCTTCATATGTCCTCTCGGGATTCCACGATCTATCATCTGTAACGCAATTCGTTTTCGTTGCAGGTTCAACGATTCAAGCGCTTCTTTACCAAGAAAGGTTTGCTTTGACATTGCAACTGCCCACTTCAAACCCGCCTCAAACGGATTGATTTCTTCGGAGATGTCATTGCCGTGAAGCGGATACCCCATCTCAAGCCTCAACGTATCGCGGGCCCCAAGTCCTATTGGGGTCACACCAGCTTCAATGACTTTCATCCAAATCTGATGCGCAACAGAGTTCGGGACAATTAATTCAAATCCGAGTTCGCCCGTGTAGCCCGTTCTACAAATCAAGATTTTGTCATTTTCAAATTGTTGCCAGCCTGCACTCATATATTCAAGACTTCCATCAACACCAAGTTCATTCATAACACTTAGAGCATGAGGCCCTTGTAGCGCGAAGATGCAGTAGTCGTCGTGAAAATTCTTGACAGATACACCTTGAACGAGATGGTCTTGAAGTATTGAAAAAACTTTCGAGGCATTAGAAGCGTTTGGAACTAACCAAATCTCTGTTTCAGATATTCGGTACACGATAAGGTCGTCTACAACGCCAGCAGAATGATTCAAAAGCATTGAGTATTGGGCCCGGTTGTTTTCAATCACGGAAAGATCGTTTGTAAGAAGAGAGTTGAGCCAATCAAGGGCATTTCCTGTCACACGAATCTTGCCCATGTGACTTACATCAAATATGCCAACATTTTGTCGAACAGCCTCATGCTCAGAGAGCACGCCTGTGTACTCAATTGGCATCTCATATCCCGCAAAAGGCAT
>JBDLTY010000063.1:0-6034 GCA_039805585.1 Actinomycetota bacterium
AACCCGACAACTTCATTTTCAAGGGCGCCGATTTTTCCCAAATCATTGAGGTACGCCTCTAAATCGGGTGCTAGAACGGCCGGATCGGTGGTGAACGTGAAGGAAGGAGAAGGAGTCTGAGAGGTAGTTTCAGACGGGGAGGGCTCACTATTCGATGCCCCACAGCCTGTCAGGAGCATGAAAATGGTGGCAATTACGACGATTTTTCGCATTTTCCAAGACTACTTCACATTATGGATGCGCCCTGCTTGAGTAAAGACAGCCCCACCTGATACCTTTTGCCCACTTATTGAAGGGCTGGCGAGCGCCTGCCCGAAGGGAGTCAACATGAAAACAAAGCTTCGTGCCCTTGTGGGTGGCGTTGCACTCCTCTTGGTCTTGGCCGCTTGCTACCCTGGCATCAACAGCCAGCTGTCACAAGGTTATGAACTGCAAGCAACCATCACAAAGGGTAAAGTAAATCTCAATCACAGTGTGTTCGGTGCAGACGGCTTTATTGAACCAGATGGACTTCAAGGTCCATTCAGTTTCAACCGAGTTACAAACGCTGGCAATGGAACCGCGACAGTCGACCTGAACTTTAGTGTGAACCGTGGAAACTGGAGTGTCACCGGTAAATGGATTGATGGCCCAGTTCGTATGGAATTCGCTGGTAAGTCTGAATATCTTTCTGCACTGTTGGCGCACTGCTTGTCAACAGTCGATGTTTGGGACTACGACAGTGGTCTTATTGGTCGACCAAACATTGATGATGAATGGTACCCATATAACAATGGAGAAGATCAGTGGTTTGGTGGCTCTTGCTTCAATGCTGGAGTTGCCCCAGCCCCTGGGTACGTAGAGAATATTCAATACGGTACTTGGGTTAAGGGTGGATGTACGTTCATCCCGACCTTGTATCGAAGCCTCAACAGTCAACTTGTTGGAACCGGTCATGCGTTAATTTTGGTTTGCCAAAACGGTGGTCAAGACAACCCGGTAACAATGTCATGGGAAAATCCTTCTTACATCGAAGTATGGATTCCTGATACCACGAACATCGATCGAGAAGCTATTGGTGATATCAATATCTATATGGAATCCAACGAACAGTATATCTTGGATTACCCAGAGTTCTACCTCGATATTGATTTCGAAGACAACGTCTACTACGGACGAGACTACTTCGAGACTGACAACAGCCCATTCCGCAACTACTTCGCAGGTGGTGTAAACACTAACCGCAGTGGTAAGTGGATTGTGCAAACTCGCTTCAATAATTTGGCAAACTCACCACTTCCAACTGAAGCACCGCTGTTTAGTCAATATTGGTGGTAATTCGAAACTGCAGTAGAGAAAAACGGTCGCGAAAGCGGCCGTTTTTCTTATATTTACTTAATTCTTGATGTCCAAACAACAGTGGAAGCCCGCTGTTTAGACTCACCTAATGCCTGAAAGCTTTAAGCGATTACTTATCTCTTCAAGTGCTAGTAACTTCTCAGATGGTCTTGTAAAAATTGCAGCACCACTTCTTGCGGCCTTTTTGACTCGTGATCCTGTCTTGATTTCTTTTCTGAGTTCGCTTTCATTCCTACCATGGTTACTTTTCGCAATCCCTATCGGAGGGATTTCCGATCGTGTTGAGCGGTTTCGTTTGCTTGCATTTGCAAATCTCATTCGTGTTTTTATTTTTGGTTTTGGTACATATCTGGTGTTCAATCTTGATAATCCCACAGCGCCGATTTCAATGACGATTTATTGGCTCTATGTAATCGTGTTTCTGGTTGGAGTGTGTGAAGTAATTGCAGATACTGCAAGTCAATCCATATTGCCCGATATGTTGAGTGAAGATTTACGTGAAAAAGGTAATGCACATATGCAGACTGCCCAGTTCGTTGTACAAGAGTTTGTGGGCGTTCCACTTGCTGGTGTGCTGTTTGCAATTTCTATGTTCATTCCTTTCTTTATCGGCTCCATCGGTTTCGCTATTGCATGGGTGTTACTCATGAGTCTTGCATCGACAGCAACAAGACTTGCTACCACGAGCGCATCGAAGAACTTCATCGCTGAATTGAAATTCGGATTGAAGTTTTTGTATGAAGAGAAAAATGTTTTTAAACTCGTTGTCATGACAACTCTAATGAGTTTCTTTTTTGCAGCTTCAAGTGCGACGATAATTCTTTATGCACTTGATGTAGTGGGAATACCTGAATCAAGTTTTGGGCTTGTCATGATGCTCGGTGGTATTGGCGGACTCATCGGATCGATTGTTACACCAAAACTTTCTGCACGTTTTGGTCGAGGTCAGATGCTTGCAATCGGAATTTCTATTGCGCCTATTGCTGTGACTGCGCAAGGTTTGAGTTCAAGCATTGTTGTATTCGTGCTTGCAAGTTTCGTCACTACTTTCTCGATTTCGATTTGGAATATTCTGCTGATGAGTATGTATCAGTATCTGATTCCAAGTGAGATCTATGGCCGAATCCATGGTGCTCGACGCACCTTGGTTTGGGGAGTATCTCCGCTTGGAGCAGTCCTGGGTGGGGTGCTTGCAACCATTGACTTGAGGCTTCCGATTGTGGCTGGGGGTCTGGCAACCTTGCTTGTGGCCCTTTTGAGCACGAAATTTGTGGTCAATCTAGGAAATTTGACCTCAAATCGGGCATAAATCCCCCATTTCGTGAAAAAAAGTTGACTGACATCTATTCATTTTGTTATCAGGCTGTTACATTTCGCCGACCACGCTCAACTCTTGAGTGTGGAGGTGGCCTACACACCCGTATAGATCACCCGCTGTGCACAGCAAAATAAGGAGAAATGAATGAAGTTCAATCTAAAGGCCAAGGTCGCAGTCGCTGCTGCAGCTGCTGTCGGTCTTGCTGGTTTGACTTTGGCGACTCCAGCATCGTCTGCTACACGTTCCACAATCGTGTACGTAGCTAGCAACACGATGACCTCGCTGAACTCAGGCACCCCTGATACCAATCTGGTGACAAACTCCGAAATCGGATACCTCACCAGCATGGGTTTCGCATATTACGATGACAAGCCAAACTTGGTTCGTAACACAACTCTTGGAACTTTCAAGGTTGTTAAGAACGCAAAGAATGACTTCCGTGTTAAGTACACACTGAAGAAAGGCCGTGTTTGGTCAGATGGCACCCCAATTGATGCTGTTGACTTGCTTTTGAGCCACGTGCTTTCAAGCAGCAAGTACTCAATTCGTGCAGGTCTTGGTAATCCATCAAGCGCAACCACAACCCCAGTATTCGATTCACTTGGATACAACGGTCTCTATGACAACGCAATCGTTGCTAACCCAATCATTAGCAAAGATCGTATGTCAGTAACCTTGAAGTACAAGTCATTCCAGCCTGACTGGGAACTCATGGGCCCAGGTCCATCCCCAGTTCACACGTTGGTATTGCTTTCAGAAGGCAAGAAGGGTCTTCAGAGCGCTGCTGTAAACGCGGCCGCGAAGGAACGATTCCTCAAGGCTTACCTGAACTACGACAAGGCTGCACTTCGTGCGATGGGTAAAGTTTGGTCGAATGACTACCACATCAGCGATATCAACAAGTCAACCAACAAGTTGCTTCTTGTTACCAACGGTGCATACATTGTCAAGAGTGCAGTAACCAACCAGAGCACTACTTTGGTTCTCAACAAGCGCTACAACAGCGGTCCAAAGACCAACGGAATCAAGAAGTTCGTATTCCGATACATTGCTGACGGTACTGCTGCTGCTCAGGCCTTGATCAACGGCGAAATCGATATCTACGGTGGACAACCAAACGCTGCATCGGTTGCGCTTTTGCGTGCTGCTTCAAGCGTTGAAGTTCTCGGTGGTAACGGTGCTGTCTATGAACACATCGACTTGCGACATGGTCCAGTCTTTGGTTCATCAGACAAGTACACCGGTCCATTCGCTGGAAAGAGCCAACGAGCAAAGGATCTGCGTAAGGCGTTCATGCTTACGATTCCACGAACCAAGATTGTTAACGATCTTGTCAAAACCATCAACCCGAACTCAGTTGTTATGAACTCATTGTTCCGATTCCCTGGAACCAATGGTTACAGCGACATCGTTAATGCTTCTGGCGTTAAGGAATTCACTGATGGTTCACAAGAAGATCGAACTGCAAAGGCACTTGCACTCGTGAAGAAGTACTTCCCGAACGCGGGCGCTGGCAGCAACTCTGTCAAGGTTCGTTTGCTCTGGGGTACTCCAGCTAACGCACGTCGTGCATCCGAAGCACTACTCATCAAGACCGAAGCTGCAAAGGCTGGTTTTGAAGTTGTAGGTAACGGTGTAACTGCATGGTCAGGCCTCTTGGATTCAAGCGATTATGACGCAATGTTCTTCGCTTGGGTACAGAGTTCAACCAGCCAGGCAAACGGTGTTGAAATCTTCAAGACTGATGGTGGAAACAACCTCGTTGGTTACAGCAACCCAGATCTGGACAAGGAGTTGGAGAAGCTTTATACCTTCCTAACCCCAGCACAGATTCTTCAGGTGCATATCAATGCGGAAAAGATTTTGATGGAAGACGTTGTCTCCCTCCCAATCTTCCAGCATCCAAACATCACTGCCTTCAAGAAGGGTCTCAAGGGTATGAAACCAGCACCATTGACACCACAAACTCTCTGGAATTTCTGGGAGTTCTCCTTCTAAGGAACTGAGGTAGATTTTCAATCTACCTGATGAGGGTGGCACTTGGGTAATACTCAGGTGCCACCCTTACTATTAGACTCATTAGCACCGCACACACTCAGGAAGGTGAGAAATGCTGGCCTACATCATTCGACGTCTTGGAATTGGCCTCATCATCTTATTTGGCTCTAGTTTCATTCTGTACAACATGGCCGCCTATTCAGGTGACCCACTCGAAGATTTGAAACTCAGTCAGGATCCCAAAGCCCAAGCGCAAATCATCGCTTTGACGCGTGAATTGCGACTAGACGTTCCACCACCACTTCGATATTTCATCTGGCTACGAGGTGTGCTTGCTTTAGATTTCGGAGAGACACGAGACTCACGTGAGGTCTCAGATGCTCTTGCTCTAGCCATCCCAACCTCATTTCGATTGGTGATTGCATCGACTATCATCGCAATCATCCTTGGAATTGGTCTTGGCATTATTACAGCGCTACGTCAGTATTCACGTTTCGACTACTCGATGACATTCGTAGCATTCTTATTGTTCTCGCTTCCAATTTTCTGGGTCGCTGTGTTGCTGAAGCAGTACCTAGCAATTAGCTTTAATGACTTTCTCTTCGATCCCATCACGGGAGACCCGGGTGGCAATATAAGTGTTCCTTGGATGCTGATAGCCGGTTTACTCGTGGGCCTTCTAGTAGGCGCAGTTTCTGGTGGAGAGAGAAAGCGCTACTGGACTCTTTTTGGTGCAGCAGCTGCTGTGACAGTCGGTATCTTGTTCTTCTTTGATGCCACACGTTGGTTCACTGATCCATATCTCGGTCCAGTTGGAGTGCTTGTTCTTGGAATTGGTATCGCCTTTGGTATTACACAGATTTCGGTGGGTGTGAGCAATAAGCCAGCACTTTATGCATCACTTACTATGGCAGTGCTTGGATTCTTAACTTGGTTCCCAATGCAGACTGTGTTCGAATGGCCAAATAGACGATTCTTGTATCCAGGACTTTTGGTGCTGACAATCCTGATAGCAATAGCTGCTAGTTACTTCTTCGCGAAAGTTGATCGTCGGGCCGTAGTACGAACCACAATCATTACGGCAGTTTTGATTTCGATTGTGATGTTCTTTGACCGAATGCTTCGTAGCTTCTCTGCATACGCACGAACAGATGCGGTGAACTTCCGTCCGGTTCCAACAACTGGTCAAACCAATGCTTTGCTTGAGCGAAACAACTTCTGGTTCAACATGCTCGACCTTGCATTACACCTGGTCTTGCCAACTCTTGCACTACTCCTCATTTCCTTTGCAGGGTATGTGCGTTTCTCTCGTGGAACGATGCTGGAGGTTCTCAATCAGGACTACATTCGAACTGCCAGAGCTAAAGGTTTGCCAGAACG